>JAYVTP010000053.1:0-17025 GCA_043788685.1 Pseudolysobacter sp.
ACGCCGGGGATGTTGTCGACCGCGTCGCCGGTCAGCGCGAGATAATCTACGACCTGATGCGGATGCACGCCAAGGCGCTCCATCACGCCTTCGGGGCCGTAGCTGTATTGTTTGGAGAAATCCCACTGGCGATCGTGCTCGCCGAGCATCTGGCCGAAATCCTTGTCGGCGGAAACGATGACCGAACGGAATCCGCGCGGGCGCAGCAGCGCGACCATGCTGCCGATCAGATCATCCGCTTCGTAACTGACATCGCGTAGCACGACAAAACCGAGCGCGGCGGCGACCTCCTTGCAATACGCGAACTGGCGCTTGAGTTCTTCGGGCGGCAGTTCGCGATTGGCTTTGTAGGCAGGATAAATCGCATTGCGAAACGAGGCCGTCAGCGATTCATCGAAGGCGATGGCGACATGCGTCGGTTTGGCCTGCTCGGCGAAGTCGAGCAGGAACCGCGTGAAGCCGTAGACGGCGTTGACCGACGCGCCTGCGTGATCGAAAAACTCCGGCGCGATGGCGTGCCAGCTGCGGAAAACATACAGGCTCGCATCGACCAGATAGACGGTTTGCGATGGGGCGATGGACGCTGTCTCGACAGGCAATATGCCGATGTCGGAAGTTTCAGTTTCCATGCGCAGCGGACTCTGGAAGCCAGTCAGCGCAGATGCTGGCAAGTGCGGGGCGCGTGCGATCCGCAGCGGTTTCTTGCGCCGCGCCGACATGCACAAAGCCGATCACTTTTTCGTTCGCCGCCAGGCCGAGTAAGGCCGCGACATCGGCATCGTACGCCGCCCATCCGGTGAGCCACTGCGCGCCGAATCCGAACGCGTGTGCGCCGAGCAAAATATTGTAGGCAACACAGCCGGCACTGAGCAGTTGTTCCTGCTCGGGCACCTTGTGGCCCGCTGTGAGCTGCGCGATAACGACGATCACCACTGGCGCCTGATTGAATCGATCACGATCTTTCTGCAGGGCTTTTTCCGGCGCAGCGGGATCGCTGCGCTGATGGATTTCAGCGATATGTTGACCGAACGCGATGCGCGCCGCATCGCGCAACAGCAACAAACGAAACGGCACGAGCTGGCCGTGATCGGGCACGCGAATCGCAGCGTCGAGCAGTTCTTTTAAATGCGCTGCATCGGGGCCGGGCGCATTGAGCAGGCGCGATGGTGTGGAGTGGCGTTCGTTGAGAATATCGAGTGAATGCATGAGTGAAATCGCAGAATGATGAAGGGAAGCATGGTACGCGATGAAGTACGGCAATGAAGCCCGTCTGGCAACGGCGAGGTGGCCAATTCATCACTGATGTAAGCGCTGCTACTGGTCGCAGCGAGATGCGAGCGTCGGAGTATAGTGATTAGCGATGGTTCGGCGTGCAGATCAATATCTTCGCGCCGTGCTTTATCTTCATTCCGTGGGGGAGAAATTGAATGAACATGCATACGCTGCGCGGTTCGTCGTGCTGGAGCGGATTTCTACTTGCGGCGGCGATCATTTTCGCGCCACAGTGCGCACTCGCGCTGACCAACACTTGGAGCACCACCGCCAGCCTGAACACGCCGCGTGACCTGCCGACTGCGACCTTGCTGCAGAATGGCAAGGTGCTCGTGGTTGGCGGCTACAACAACAGTAACGCGCTCAACAGCGCGGAAATTTTCGATCCATCCAGCAACACCTGGATCGTCACCGCGAACATGTCGGTCGCGCGTGGCAGGCACAGCGCAACCTTGCTCGGCAACGGCAAGGTGCTGGTGGCCGGAGGATCCAACAGCACCGGCAATCTCGCATCGGCCGAAATCTATGATCCGGCCACCAATACATGGACTCCCACCGGCGCGTTGACATCGGTGCGAGTTTGGTCTTCGGCGACGTTGCTGCCTTCCGGCAAGGTGCTCGTGATCGGCGGATCGAACTCCTTTTTTCTCAACACCGCGGAAACCTACGATCCGTCGAACAATACCTGGACGGCCGTCGCCAGCATGGCGACGGGGCGTTACAACCACACCGCAACGCTATTGCCATCGGGTAATGTGCTGGTCGCGGCTGGATATGGATTTGGTCCGGGCGGCAACGCGATTCAGGCGGCGGAAGTGTACAACCCGACCACCAATGTCTGGAGCTCGGCCGGCAATCTCGCTGCCGCGCGCTATTCACACACCGCGACGTTGTTGCCGAATGGACTGGTGCTGATTGCCGGAGGCAGCGGAAACTCCAGCACGCTGTCCAGTGCCGAGCTCTACAACCCGACGAGCAACACGTGGAGCGCGGCGCCTGGGCTTAGCAGCGCGCGACAATCCGCCACCGCGACCTTGCTCCCGTCCGGCATCCTGCTGGTGGCCGGCGGATACGGCAGCAGCGGGATGATCAATAGCGCCGAGCTTTATAACCCGGCGACCAATCTCTGGGCGCTGGCGGGTGCGATGACGACAGCGCGTGCCGAACACACCGCCACGCTGCTGACGTCCGGCCAGATCCTGACCACGGGCGGTGCGCCATCCGGCATGTTCGGTCCCTCGATTGCGAGCAGCGAATTGTACGATCCCACCACGCCGACCTGGTCGGCGGCTGGTTCGCTCAATTCAGCACGCTATTACCATGTCGTGGTGCCTCTGGCCAACGGCAAGGTGTTGACGGCGGCGGGCGCCAATAGCGGCGGTTTCCTTGCAAGCGCCGAGCTGTTCGATCCAACGACCAACACATGGAGCTTCACCG
Organism: Pseudolysobacter sp.; assembly: GCA_043788685.1. Lineage (GTDB taxonomy): Bacteria > Pseudomonadota > Gammaproteobacteria > Xanthomonadales > Rhodanobacteraceae > Pseudolysobacter. The sequence goes on from JAYVTP010000053.1 coordinate 2,710, forward strand.
GCAGTCTGGCCTCGTCGCGTCTGTTGTCTACCGGAACCCTGCTGACGAGCGGCAAGGTGCTGGTGGTCGGCGGCAGCACATCGACCGGCGTGCTCGCTAGCGCCGAGTTGTACGATCCGGCATCAGGCACGTGGGACCCTGCCGCGAGCATGGCGTCCGCGCGCCTCAATCACACCGCAACATTGTTGTCGAACGGCAAGGTACTGGTCGCCGGCGGTCAAGCCGGCGGTGGCCCCGTGTTGAGCAGCGCCGAGTTGTACGATTCCGCTGCCAATAGCTGGAGCCCGGCCGGCAACATGGCGACGCCGCGCTACCAAATGACCGCCACGCTGCAGGCCAACGGCCAAGTGCTTGTAGCCGCCGGCTCGGGCAGCATTGGCAACTTGAATACGGCCGAGTTATACGATCCGGCGACAAACAGCTGGCATGCCGCTGCCAACCTGGCGACAGCGCGCACCAGTCACTCTGCGGTGCTGCTGCCGTCCGGCAAGGTGCTGGTGGCGGGGGGAAGCGGTGGCGCAGGCGCAGCTCTCGCTGGCACCGAAATTTATGATCCATCCAGCAACGTCTGGGCAGTCGCAGGGAACCTGAATCAGGCGCGGTCTTCCGCGACCGCCATCGTGTTGCCGAACGGTCAGGTGTTGATGGCTACCGGTGTGTCCGGCGGCATTACCACGACTGCCGAACTGTTCACTCCGGCGACCAATGTCTGGAGTTCAGCCGGAAATCTCGCCACTGCGCGGCAGTCGCCGCTCGCGACGTTGTTGCCGTCGGGAAAAATTATCGTCGTCGGTGGTTTCGGCAGCAGCGGTGCAGTGGGTGGCACGGAATTATTTGCGCTCGATCTCGGCATCGCCGATGCGAGACGTCCGACCATCACCGTGACACCGACCAGCGTGTCGACCGGCAGCACGATCGGTTTGACCGGCACCGGGTTCACTGGCGACAGTTCGGCTGCCGGAGACTCGCCGACCAGCAGCCCGACGAATTTCCCACTGCTGCAGTTGCGCCGCATCGACAACGGCCAGATCAGTTGGTTGTCGACGACCGCACATACCAAGACCACGCTGACCAGCGCACAGTTGCTGGCGTTGTCTGGTGGCCCGTACCAAATCGCGATGTTCGTGAATGCGCTACCGAGCAAATCGCAGACATTCATGCTCACGGTGAGCAATCATGTCGTGACTCCCAGTGCCGGCAGCGGTGGTAGCATCAGCCCCGCAACGACGCAAACTGTCGCGGACGGCAGCGCCGTGAGTTTCACGCTGGCACCGAATACCGGATATTCCGCCGTGGGTGCCAGCGGCGCCTGCGGTGGAATTTTGAGCGGCGCGATATTCACGACCAATGCGATCGTCGCCGATTGTGATGTCGTGGCGAATTTCACACCGAACAGCTACACCGTTACGGCTGCGGCGGGCACGCACGGCACCATTTCGCCGGCATCGCAGCCCGTGACTTACGGCGGCACAGCCGGCTTCACGGTGACGCCTGAGCTCGGCTACGTCGCCAGTCTGTCGGGAGATACCTGCACGGTGACGCAGACCGGCAGCACGAGCTGGATCAGCAATTCAATCGTCGCCAACTGTGCGGTGACTGCAAGTTTCGCGTTGCAGCAGTTTGCAGTCACAGCGGCCAACGCAACTCCTGCGCACGGCACGATTACGCCGCCAACTCAAACCGTGAACTACGGCAGCAGCGCAAGTTTTACGGTAATGCCTGACGTCGGCTACAGCGCCAGTCTGGGGGGCGACAATTGCACGGTCAGCAATACCAGCGGCACGACGTGGATGACGAACGCGATCACTTCGGTGTGCACAGTGACGGCAACTTTCACGCTGAAAAATTTCAACGTCACCACCACGACCGCGGCAGGTGCGCACGGCACGATCTCGCCACCTACCCAGAATGTCGACTATGGCAATACGGCGATTTTTACCGTGACACCCGATCCAGTCTATGCGGCGAGCTTGACCGGCGACACCTGCAGCGTCACGCAAACCGGCGTCAATACATGGGCTAGCAATGCGATCACGGCGCCTTGCGTGGTGACGGCCACGTTCGCGATTCCGTCCTACACGGTCACGGCAGCAGTCATCGGCGCCAACGGTACGATCTCGCCAGCGGCGCAGGTCGCGAGTTACGAGGCCATTTTTGTCGTCACCGCCAATCCCGGTTTCACCGCGACCGTGATCGGCGACACCTGCACTGTGAATCACGCCTTCGCCACGATCTGGATGACCGCGCCGCTCAGCGCCGATTGCGCGGTGACGGCGAGTTTCAGCGACGTGGTTTTCGCGAATGGATTCGAGTAGCCGCGCCGCAGCGACAATGATATCTGCGCTGGTCACGTAACGGCTGCTTCGGCAGCCTTGGCGCATTCATCGCTAAATCCTCGTTGCTGCAAAATCAATTCCGCACGCGCACCTAGCCGCTGGGCGCTGCGTCCGCTACGATCAGCGACTGCCAAACCTAGGGGTGCGATACATGCCGACCACCGTTGCCGTCCTGCGTGAAACTGCGCTCAAAGAAAAGCGCGTTGCGCTGGTGCCCGAGATCGTCAAGAAACTCAAAGGCCGTGGTGCAGCGATCGTGCTGCAGCATGGCGCGGGCGAGCCGGCGCTGATTCCCGATAGCGCGTATGTCGATGTCGATGTCGAGATCGTGGCCGATGCCAAATCTGCACTCGCGCGTGCCGATGTATTGCTGAAAGTCGCACCGCCCAGCCTCGATGAAATCGCCGGTTTGCGCGAAGGTAGCGTGGTGATCGGCTATATGCAGCCGCATCTCGCGCCCGAACGCATCGCCGCGTTGCGTGATCGCAAAATCACCGCGTTTGCGCTCGAGCTTTTGCCGCGCACGACACGCGCTCAGGCGATGGATGTGCTGTCATCACAGGCGGCTGTTTCCGGCTACAAGGCGGTGCTGATCGCCGCGCTCGAATCCGGCAAGTTTTTCCCGATGCTCACGACTGCGGCTGGCACGATCCGGCCATCGCGCGTGCTGGTGATCGGCGCGGGTGTGGCGGGTTTGCAAGCCATTGCTACCGCACGCCGCCTCGGTGCTATCGTCGAAGGTTTCGACGTGCGTCCGGAAACCAAGGAACAGATCGAATCGCTCGGCGCAAAATTTCTCGACCTCGGTGTTTCGGCGGCGGGCAGCGGCGGTTACGCACGCGAACTCACTCCGGAAGAACGCGAGCAACAGCAGCAGGCGCTGGCCGAACATTTGAAGATTGTCGACATCATCATCAGCACCGCGTCGGTGCCGGGACGAAAGGCGCCGCGCATCATCAGCACGGCGATGGTCGATGGCATGAAATCCGGTGCGGTGATCGTCGATATCGCGGCGGAATCCGGTGGCAACTGCGAACTCACCGAAGCCGGCAAAACCATTCTGCGCAACGGCGTGAGCATCGTCGGCCCGGAAAATCTGCCGGCGATGGCGGCGGTGCACGCGAGCGAAATGTACTCCCGCAATCTCTACAACTTTCTCGAACTCAGCTTGAAAGACGGCGTGCTGAATCTCGACTGGAACGACGAACTCATCGCCAAGACGTGTGTCACCCACGCCGGCGAAATCAAACACGAACCGACCAAATTATTGGTCGAGGGAGCCAAGCCATGATCGACGGATTTCTCGCGCTGTACATCTTCATGCTCGCCGCATTCACCGGCTACGAAATCATCGCGCGCGTGCCGGTGATCCTGCACACGCCGCTGATGTCGGGCTCGAACTTCGTCCACGGCATCGTGCTGGTGGGGGCGATGGTCGCGCTTGGAGAGGCGAACACGCCGGTGGAAAAAATCATCGGTTTCATCGGCGTGCTGCTTGGCGCGGGTAACGCCGCCGGCGGTTACGTCGTCACCGAACGCATGCTCGAAATGTTCAAGTCCAGCAAAAAACCGGGAGCGAAATAATGAACAATTTCCTCCCCATAGTCATTGATGCGAGTTATTTCATTGCCGCGGGATTGTTCATCCTCGGCATCAAGCGCATGGCCTCGCCCGCGACCGCGCGCGGCGGTATCGTCTGGGCTGGCGTCGGCATGCTGGTCGCTACGCTCGCGACATTTTTGCTGCCCGAGATGCACAACCTGCCGCTGATTTTTGCGGCGGTCGTGATCGGCACGGCGGCGGCGTGGTATTCCGGCAAGAAGGTCGCGATGACCGACATGCCGCAGATGGTCGCACTCTACAACGGCATGGGCGGCGGTTCGGCAGCGGCGATCGGTGCGAGTAAATTGTTGACCTTTGCCGGCATCGCCGCAGTGGTCGGCAACGCGCCCGATGCGATGACGCGACCAAGCACGCCGGTGCTCACGTTGGCGGTGATCGGTGCGCTGATCGGATCGATCTCGTTCACTGGCTCGTTGATCGCGTTCGGCAAATTGCAGGGCCTGATCGACAAGCGCTTCGTCTTCGCCGGGCAGAAGGCGTTCAATGCGCTGATCTTCCTCGCCGCGTTTGCACTAGGCGTGGCGATGATCGTGTGGAAAATTGAAATCACGCTGATCGTATTGTTCTTTGTCGCCGCACTCGCGTTCGGTTTCCTCATGACCTTGCCGATCGGCGGTGCCGACATGCCGGTAGTGATCTCGATGTACAACGCGTTCACCGGCCTGGCGGTCGCGTTTGAAGGCTTCGTGCTCAACAACCCGGCGATGATTATCGCCGGCACCGTGGTTGGCGCGGCCGGCACCTTGCTCACGCAGCTCATGGCGAAGGCGATGAATCGTTCGCTGGCGAATGTATTGTTCGGCAACTTCGGCGCGGCCGGCGGCACGGCGCAGGAAATCAGCGGCGCGCAGAAACCGATCGAAGCCAGCGACGCCGCGGTGATGATGGCCTACGCCGAACGCGTGGTGATCGTGCCGGGTTACGGCATGGCCGTGGCGCAGGCGCAGCACAAGATCTGGGAGCTCACGCAACAGTTGCAGAAGCGCGGCGTCAAAGTGCGTTTCGCGATTCATCCGGTCGCCGGTCGCATGCCCGGCCACATGAACGTGCTGCTCGCCGAGGCCGGCGTGCCGTACGATCTGATCGCCGACATGGACGACATCAATCCCGAGTTTGCCAACACTGACGTGTCACTTGTGATCGGCGCCAACGACGTGGTCAACCCGATGGCCAAGACCGATCCGACCTCGGTGATCTACGGCATGCCGATCCTCGATGTCGAAGACTCGAAAAACGTCATCGTCATCAAACGTGGCAAAGGTACGGGTTTCGCCGGTATCGAGAACGCACTGTTTTACGCTGACAATACGCGCATGTTGTACGGCGATGGTGCGGAGGCAGTGAATCAGCTCGTCACGGAGTTGAAGGCGATGGGTGGGCATTAATTTAGCAATGATTAGTTATTAAATTGGTTGATTTGTTTCCAAGATTCGATAATTATCTCTAACAATTTGTTGGGAGATTGTTTTGGCTGAGATAGATTCCAAAAAACTAATAAGTTTCTTGTCAGAGAAATGGCAAGGGCGTCCATGTCCAATGTGCAACAAAGGGCCTTGGAATGCACAGAATAGGACGTTTCAACTCACTGAGTTTCACCAAGGTAGTTTCGTTGTGGGAGGGCCTGTTGTTCCGATTGTCCCGGTAACTTGCGAGAACTGCGGCCACACGCTACTGGTAAACGCCATTTTTGCTGGTCTCGTTCCTAGAGAGCCATCGGTACCTCCGGCGGCGCCTGAGAAAAAGCCATGAGCGGAAATGTTAGTGTCAAAGTTTCTCAAGGATATGAAGTACTTCGGCCTAAGAGCGATAAAGCGTTCCCGATACCATGCAATGAGTGGGATGTATTAAAAAGTCAAATTAGCGAACTTACGACAGAACCTTGGCTTTTTCATACCCTTGGATCCTTATTGTTGGGTGCTTCATTAGCCTCTGTTATTTCTATTTGGACAGCCGCGGTCAATACTACCAATCCAAATATTCTTGTAATTGCTTGGGCCGTGGTCGTAAGTTGTGCCGTCTGTGGAGTTTCAAGTTTGTATTTTGCTCATAAGGAACGGCAGGTTTATCGAGCTCGTGCTCAAACCGTAGTTACTCAAATGGGTTTGATTGAAAGTCGATTTGAGCGCGAAGGATTATAGTTTTTGTAGCGCTACTCGCCTGAGCGCACATCGCTATACAATTCTAGTCAGCAGAATACGTTTCGCGACTCCACCCTAGCCTGGCCGCAGACACCTCCTCACCGTATTACAGAATCGTAAATCCGACTTCCGTATTCGACAGATGCGTGCACTTCGCCGTGACACCCGCCGAAATGGTCACGATGGTGCCGAGCGGAAGTTGACCGTAAGGCTGGCCCTTGATTTCCATCAGTCGGGTCGTGCCATCTTTCGCAAATACAATCGTCTTGAGTTCGCCGGATTTTTTATCGGATGTCATGTCGATCCTTGTATTTGACGACGGAAAGTTTTCTATTGTGCAAGCGTAGCAAACCCGCGAATCATTGAGTAACAGGCAAATGCATAACGCGCCCGGCGATAACGCGTTCGACAATCCGATCTGGCACACACTGCATGGCCCGCATGCGCGTTTCGCGATCCATGCGGGTGATGTGTCCGGGTTTGAGATTGCGTATGCGCCGTTTCTGGCGGTTGCTACGCACGATGCTTTTATCGACGAGACAAAGATCGAGCGTCTGGCATTGTCGGGGCGTCGGCACTTTCTCGGCCAGGCACCAAAAAAATTGTCGACGGCGTGGCGCATCGTGCAGCGCTCCGGCGTGGCGCAGATGCATCACGCGCGAGCAGATTTGCCGAATCCTACGCCCGCGCACAGGTTCGAGATTCTCGATGCACGACATGTTCCAGCAATGCTCGGGCTCACCGAGATCGCGTATCCGGAATTTTTCCGCGAGCGCACGATCGAGCTTGGCCGCTACCTCGGCATTTTCGACAACGGCCTACTCGTGGCGATGGCCGGCGAGCGCATGCTGCTACCCGGCGCCGTCGAGCTGAGCGCGATTTGCACACATCCCGATTTTGTCGGGCGCGGTTTTGCGCACACGCTCATCGCCGAGCTGCTGGCGCATCAACGCGCGAAAAATCTCGTCTCGTTCCTGCATGTGTCTGAAACGAATTCCGGTGCGATCAAGTTGTATGAGCGCATGGGTTTTTCGACGCGCGCGACTTTGCCGCTCACGACGATTGAGATCAGCGCAGTTTAGTTACACGGCATTTGATCGTCCGCAGAGTGCCGCGTACCAGGATTAGGAATGGAATCATTTTGTACTGATGAATCTGCGCAATGATCCGAAACGTTTTCTAACGACGCCACACCCAGAACGCGGCGAGCAACACGGCAAGCGCAGTCCAGATCACGGTGATGTGATCGATGCGACCGCGTGCGAGCATCAGAGCGAAGCCCGGATCAAAGCGAACAAAAGCGTCCTTGAACGTGAGGCCGATCATCTGCGCGAGATCGCCGATCGCAAATAATGCCTGTGCATAGATGCTGGCGAGCACGGTCAACACGATTGCCAATGCAACGGCGAGCGGCGAGCGCCGGATGTTTTGCGCACGCAGCGTTTGCGCGATGGCGATGCCGACCGGCACGACCAAAACATAACGACCGTGGCGCAGCAACAAGGCGATCATCGCCCACATTGCGCCGAGCGCCAGCGCCATCATGACGGCGGTGAAAATCGCGAGCAGCCAGCTCGTAGGGCGTGTTGCAGAAGATACGGATTCGGGCATGGCTACGACTCGGACAAGAAGGCGATATGGTACGGACTCGCCCGCTGCAGGCCTAGCCGCGCTGCGTCATGCGTCGCGCTGCGCGATGAGGTATCGGCGGCGCCTGTCTGCGCCATGCCGAATCGCGCCGCGAGCGGTCACGTCGTTGTTCCGGTCGGCAAATTGGCGAGTGCTTGCACCGATGCTGGCAGCGTTACGCCCGGCGTCAGATCCTCTGCCGGTTGCGGCTCACCATGCATCGTCTGCAGCGGCACGACGCCCGACCAGATCGGCAGGCCGAGATCGGCTGCCGCGTCTTTCGGCCCACCGTTGCGCACCTTGGCGCTGATGTCGGTGAGTGCAAGACGCAGCACCGTCGTTGCTGCGAGTTCCTGCGCATCGCCGGCGCGCGACTCGCTGGCGCGACCGGGAATCAGCGTATCGACGATATGAATCAGCGCGGCGACTTTTTCCGCCGGGTCGTCGACCCTGCGTGCGCGACCGAACGCGACTACCGAACGGTAATTCACCGAGTGATGAAACTGCGATCGCGCCAGCACGAGGCCATCGAGCAAGGTCACACTGATGCAGGCTTCGATGCCGTGCGCGAGTCGCGTCTGCAGGCGACTCGCGACGCTGCCGTGCAGCAGAACGCTATCGCCGTCGCGCGCAAACAGCATCGGAATGACGAACGGCTGGCCGTCGACGCTGAAGCCGACATGGGCGATGCGCGCGGCATCCAGAATTGCATAACAGTGTTCGCGTTCGTATGAGGCGCGCTCCTTGGTGCGGCGGACTTGCTGACGTGGGAATGTTTTTTTGGCAGCGACATCGGTCATGCGATTTCCTTGGTTCGGGCGCCTCAAGCAAGCGCTATCCGTGCGATGCTACTCATGCAAGTGGTGCTACCCTAGTTCCACTTTCCTGCGATATGCTGGTACCGCATTCAAATCCATTGGTCGAAGTTTGCGAGGCGATGATGTACCTGGAACTCGATGGCGAAGGCCCGCGTTATGCGCAGTTGTTGCGCGCGCTGAAATCCTCGGTGCTGGCCGGACGCTGCGCCGCAGGGGCGAAATTGCCGGCAACGCGCGTGCTGGCAAACGATCTCGGCTTGTCGCGTAATACCGTGCTTGCGGCTTACGAACAATTGCGTGCCGAAGGTTTCATCGAAGGTCGGGTCGGTTCGGGCTGTTATGTCGCGCAGATCGCCGCGCCGGTGGCGGTTCGCTCGCGTCCCGCACGCGCGCTGCCGGTATCGGCGTTATCGCGTCGTGGCCGGCGTGGTCTCGCGCTGTACGACCGCGCGATTCCGGGTCGCCAGCACAAGGGCTTGCGCTACAACTTGCAATACGGATTGCCGCTGACCAATCCGGCGTTGACGAGTGCGTGGCGGCGCGAGTTGAATCTGGCTGCGGCGCACGCCGAGCTCGATTATCCCGATGCACAAGGCCTGCCCGCATTGCGTGCGGCGGTATGCGATTACCTCGCACGGCGACGCGGCATCAACGCGGCACCCGAGGATGTGCTGGTCATCAGCGGCAGCCAACAGGGTTTTTCGCTGGCCGCACAGGTGCTGCTCGACGAAGACGATATGGTGGTATTGGAAGACCCGAATTACCAGGGCGCGCGCCTGGTTTTTCAGGCGTTTGGCGCGCGTATCAGCGGCTGTCGTGTCGATGGCGACGGTCTTGTGCCGGGCGCGTTGCCGACGCTCGCGCCGAAGCTGCTCGTGGTCACGCCGTCGCATCAGTTTCCAACCGGCGCGGTGTTGTCGTTGCCACGACGCATGGAGTTGCTCGACTACGCCGCGCAGAAAAACTGCTGGATCATTGAGGACGATTACGACGGCGAATTCCGCTACGACGCGCGTCCGCTGGCGGCCCTGAAATCGCTCGACCGAGACGATCGCGTGATTTATGTCGGCACGTTTTCGAAGACCTTGTTTCCGTCGTTGCGGATCGGCTACATGCTGTTGCCGCCGGGTTTGCGCGATGCCTTCATCGCCGCAAAATGGCTGGACGATCGCGGCTGTCCCGCGATTGAACAGGCGGCGCTCGCGCGCCTGATCGGCAGCGGCGCATTCGAGCGTCACCTGCGCCAGATCGCGGTGGAGTTGAAGCAGCGTCGTGCGATCTTGATTGCAGCAATTCGACGGCATATTGGCGATCAGCTCGAGCTCGCCGACTCCAGCGCCGGCATGCATGCGCTGGCGTGGTTGCCACAGCTCGATCGCATCGCTTTGCAGCGGCTGATGCAGCGCGCGAGTGAGCTTGGGCTCGGTCTGTATCCGGTCGATCCGTATTATCTGCGTCGCCCAACACGCTGCGGTCTGCTGCTCGGTTATGCGGGTTTGCCGCCAGCCGATCTGGAGGCTGCGATGATCCTGCTCGGACGTTGCCTGCGCGAAGTGCGTATCGTGCAACCAGCAGCACTGGATGAAGTTTGCGCGTAAGCCGCTATCGCACCTTCATGCGCTGCGATAGCGCGGCTTCACGTTTTCCCGCGCAGCAAACGTAGTGCATTGGTAGCCAGCAATTTGTCGACGCGCGCACTGATATTGCGCTTGAACAGCTTGCTGCTCGCGTTTGCGCCGGCGATCAGCGCGAGACTGCGATTGCCGCCATCCTGCTTGATCCGACTCAGCGCCATATCGGCCAGTTCCAGCGCGACCGACCAATCCGACAACAAGGCATCGTCCGGAAATGGCGGATGCACGGCCACGCCAATCGAACATTTCAGTTGCAACAGCTCGTTATCGTTGGCAGCGAAATTGTGTTCGCCAATGATCTTGCGAATGCCCTCGGCGATGGCCAGCGCTTGTTTGGCATCGACATCGTGCAATACCAGCAAGAATTCGTCGCCACCCCAGCGCGCAATCAGATCGCCGATGTCGTGCAGGTTCATCAACAACTGCGCAAATTGCTGAAGGATATGATCGCCGACAAGATGACCGTGATCGTCGTTGATGATCTTGAAATCGTCCATGTCGATCAGCAGCAACGCGACGCTACAACGCTTGCCCGCATGCATATCGGCGTCGATGATTTTTTGCATCTGGTTGAGCAGATAACGCCGGTTCGGCAGGCCGGTGAGTGGATCGGTATTGCTCTCCACGGTCAGGGTCTGATTGGCTGCGGCCAGTTGCCTGTTGGTGTAGCGCAATTGATCGGTGCGGTGGTTCACGAGCACTTCGAGCTGTTGCTGACGGCGGCGATAGGCGCGCGTACGAAACCACCAGATCAGTACCAGCAGCGCTAGCGCCAGCAGCACGAACAAGGCGCGCACGAAGGCGTTTTCGTGCCAGCGCGGGATCAGCGAAAAACTCAGCGTGGTATCGGTGCTGTCGAGATTGGCGCCGGTTTTGGCGAGCACATGGAAACGATACGTGCCCGGACTCAGGTTGGTGTAATACGCGCTGCGCCGCGGCCCGGCGTCAATCCAGTCGGCATCGTAGCCTTCCAGCTTGTAGCGAAAATGCAGACTGTGCGGATCGTGAAAATACAATCCGGTGAATTGAATTTCCAGATCGCGCGGTCCGCCGGAAAGTTGCAGCTCCGCACCCGGATCATGCCACTGACCGTGATAATTCAGACCTTCGATCACCGCCGTCGGCGCGACCGGCGGTGCCGCAATCGCTGCCGTGTTGACGCGAATCGGGCCGTTCATGGTCGGAAACCAGATGTTGTCGCCATCGATCACGCTGCGCGAATTTGCACCACCGTTGCAACATCGTGTACGTTGCCCGGGACGTTCGCGTCCGAGCGCTCCCACCACCACCTCGGGTTGCAGAGATGGTTTGCCGACCGGCGTTACATCCGGCAGTTTGTTCAGCGGGACTCGCCAAACCCCATCGGTGCTGCCGACGTACAGATACTCGCTGACCACGCGGAAAGTCCACGCGTTGTTGCCGGGCAATCCGTTTTCGGTGGTGAGTTGCAATAACATGTTGTCGCGCAACAATCCGATGCCCGCATTCAGCGTGCCGATGCCGATCAAATCCGGACGCAAGCTGGCGATGGTGGTGACAAAAATTCCCTCGAGCGGTTTTGCGTAATCCGGTGTATCGATCTGCGTATCTTTTACATGGCGCAGTCCAGCTTCGGTGCCGATCAGCAATTCGTCGGCATTCATCACATGGATGCAGCGCACATGCGCGACTGCAGAGCCCGGCCCGGCGCCAATCAAACTCAGTGCGCCAGCGTGGTAGCGGTAAAGACCGCCCTGGCTACCGATCCAGAAATCGTCCGTGCCCGTCTGCACGATCGCATTGATCTGGTATGGCGCGAGTGCGGCCAGCGCGGGCGGCGTATCGAGTTTGCCATCGGCGTAGATGGCGATACCCGAACGCGTGCCGATCCACAGTCGATCCTGACTGTCGTAAAACAGTTCGTACGCGGCGGGATTCGGCAAATCCTTGCCAGCGATCAGCAGATGCATGCCGTGTTCATCGTGCAGAGACACGCCGGAGTTGGCGCCGATTGCGACATGCCCTTGGCCATCGCGCGCCACGCTCCAGGTAAAACGATCGAGCAGTCCGTCCTTGATACCGTAATGCTTGAGCCAGCCGTTGTGCAGGCGGAACAGGCTTTCGGTAGTGCTGCCGAGCCACAGGTTATGCTCGCGATCCTCGAGGATGGTGCTGATCCACGAGTCCGGCACGAATTGCTGCGCATCGATTTTCTCCAGCGCACCGTTTGGCCGCACGCGATACAACATCGATGCCGTCGCTACCCAGACATTGCCATCGTGATCGGTGTAGAGACTTTCGATATTCAATCGATCAAGATCAGCGTCGCTTGTGGCGGACTGCAGTTTTCCGTCGCGCAGCAGGTACAAGCCGGTATTCGTGCCGATCCACAAACCCTGCGCCGAGTTCGCCAGATGGGTGACACGCGCCGCGCTTGCCTGCGCCGGCAGCGGCAACATAGTCAGATGGCTCCCCTCACGCTGCGCGATCGCACCGGTCAGTCCGATCCACAGCGTATCGGCACTGCGCAATGCGCTGTAGGTCGGCACGCCCGGCAAGACATCCGCGACCAGCGTATTGTCCTGATAGCGCAATATTCCTTGCGGCGTGGCGAACAGCAGGTTGCCGTCGCTGCTTTCGGCGATGCCCTGGATTGAAACGGATTCGGCCGAACCTTGCAGATTGACCGACTGGAAATGCCGATCTGTATACAACAACAAACCGTGCGGCGTGCCGAACCAGACTCGGTCGCGGCTGTCGCGCCAACTGCTGCTGACCATGCTGGTATCGATGCCGTCGGTTTTCTTGCGACCATAGGTGATGAAACGCACGCCATCGAAACGCGCCAGTTCGGCTTGCGTGCCTACCCACAGATAGCCTTCGGCATCCTGGGTGACGCTGAGCACCGATACCTGCGGCAAGCCGTCTTCGGAGTTCCAGTTGTCGAGCACGTAATCCTGAAAATGCGCATTGGGGTCGAGCGCAAACGCCGACCGCAACAACAGCAGGTTGAGGATTAAAAGTGCCTGCAAACGCATGCGGACTCCTGTCACGAATTCACTACCAAACCGGCTTGCAAAAATGCGGCCAATCCCCAGCTTGGGTATCGTCTGGCAAGTATTGCAGCGATAATATGCGGCCATCATACGAGCTGTCGATGATGCCGATTTAATCAACAGTCAAGGAAATGCATGGCCGGTTACAGCCAGACCAGCGAGCCGATCAAGCTCGAACGCGATTGCCAAGCCGTCATGGTACCGCAGGGACAGGTCGTAAGCCTGCCCGCGGGCCAGATTGGCTATATCACGCAAGCGCTGGGCGGCAGTTTCACAGTGTTTGTCGATGGCAATCTGTTTCGTATCAGCGGCAAGGATGCCGACGCCATCGGCAAGGAACCACCCGCGGCGTTGGCGGTATCCGATGATGCGAGCGACGAAGACGTCGAAAAACTTGTGTGGCAGCAACTGCGCACGTGTTTCGATCCGGAGATTCCGGTGAATATCGTCGATCTCGGCCTGGTCTATGAATGCGCATTGACACGCGGCGACGACGGCGCGCGCAAGGTCAATGTAGTGATGACCCTGACCGCGCCCGGTTGCGGCATGGGCGATATTCTGATCGACGACGTGCGCACCAAGGTCGAGTTGATTCCGACTATCGCCGAGGTCGATGTCGAACTCAGTTTCGATCCGCCATGGAACCACAGCATGATGTCGGACGTAGCCAAGCTCGAAACCGGCATGCTGTAGCGGCGCTGCCGACTTTATCCCTGCGCTTCGAATCGATTTGCATCGCGGTTCTTGCGCACGCGCAGCGGATCCCAGATGCGACCATTCATCGCGATGTAGACACCGTCGAGCAGACCCTGCAGCGCGCCGACCGCGCAGCCGATGTTGAACACCGCATCCGAGCCTTGGAAGCGCGCCGGATTCAGTGCGCCGGTCAGCACGATCACCTTGCCGGCGATGCCTTGCAGCTTGTGCGCGGTCTCGACCATGGTATCGGTGCCGTGCGTCACCAGCACATGCCGATGCGGTTGCGCCTCGATCGTGCGGCGCACCAGATCGCGATCGTCATCGGTGATATGCAGGCTGTCCTTGCGCATGATCGGAATCACGTCGAACGTAAAAGCCACGCCGATATTGTCGAGGATTTCGCC
>JAYVTP010000054.1:0-2324 GCA_043788685.1 Pseudolysobacter sp.
TCGCTCGAAATCGTCACCGAGAAACATGCCGACGCGCTCGAAATCATTCGCCACTCCACCGCGCATCTTTTGGCGCAGGCGGTGCAGCGGCTGTTTCCAAAAGCACAGGTCACGATCGGCCCGGTGATCGAGAACGGATTTTTCTACGATTTCGCGTTCGAGCGTCCGTTCACGCCGGACGATCTGGTCGTCATCGAAAAGGAAATGGAAAAGATCGCCAAGGAAAATCTCGGCGTGACACGCTCGCTCATGGGGCGCGATGCGGCGACGGTTTTCTTCCGCGAAAAAGGCGAGGAATACAAGGCGCAGATCATTGAGAGCATTCCTGCCAAGGAAGATCTGTCGCTCTACGCGCAAGGCGATTTCATCGATCTTTGCCGTGGCCCGCACGTACCGTCGACGGGCAAGCTCAAGGCGTTCAAGCTCATGAAAGTGGCCGGTGCGTATTGGCGCGGCGATCACAATAACGCGATGCTGACGCGCATCTACGGCACGGCCTGGCTCAACAAGGCCGACCTTGATGCGTACCTGCATCTGCTGGAGGAAGCCGAGAAACGCGATCACCGCAAGATCGGTCGCGCGCTCGATCTTTTCCACATGCAGGAAGAAGCGCCGGGCCTGGTGTTCTGGCATCCGAAAGGCTGGGCGGTCTGGCAGGTCATCGAGCAATACATGCGCCGCGTCTATCGCACGAGTGGTTATCAGGAAGTGCGTTGCCCGCAGATTCTCGATCAGTCGCTGTGGCAGAAAACCGGGCACTGGGAAAATTATCGCGACAACATGTTCACCACGTCATCGGAGAATCGCAACTATGCTCTCAAGCCAATGAATTGTCCGGGCCATGTGCAGATCTACAATCACGGCCTGCACAGTTATCGCGAGCTGCCGATCCGTTACGGCGAGTTCGGCGCATGTCATCGCAACGAGCCGTCTGGTGCGTTGCACGGCATCATGCGCGTGCGCGGATTCACCCAGGACGACGGCCACATTTTCTGCACCGACGCGCAGATCGAAGGCGAGGTCACGGCATTCCATACTCAGGCGATGCATGTCTACGGCGATTTCGGTTTCAGTGATATCGCGCTCAAGCTCGCGCTGCGTCCGGACAAGCGCATCGGCACGAATGAAGTCTGGGACAAGGCTGAAGATACTTTGCGTTCGGCATTGCGTGCTTGCGGTGTGACGTGGGAAGAATTGCCCGGCGAAGGTGCGTTCTACGGCCCGAAGATCGAATACCACATGAAGGATTCGCTCGGTCGCGCGTGGCAAGTCGGCACGATGCAGGTCGATTTTTCGATGCCGGGTTTGCTCGGTGCGGAGTATGTGGCAGAGGACTCGACCCGCAAGACGCCGGTGATGCTGCATCGTGCCATTGTCGGCTCGATGGAGCGATTCATCGGCATTCTGATCGAACACCATGCCGGCAACCTGCCGTCGTGGCTCGCGCCAGTGCAGGCGATGACGCTGAATATCACCGGTGCGCAGGCCGATTATGTCAATCAATTCACGCAAACCCTTGTGCAGCAAGGTTTCCGCGTACAATCCGACTTGAGAAACGAGAAAGTAGGCTATAAAATCCGCGAACATACGCTGCAGAAAGTTCCGTATCTGCTGGTCGCGGGAGATCGCGAAAAAGAGAACGGAACGATCACCGTGCGCATGCGTAACGGCGAAGATCTGGGTACTATGACGGTTGCCGAGTTTGCCGAGCGCTTGCGCGCCGAAGCTTTGCACTGATCGAGATTGCAGTTGGCAACAATGTTGGAACGATCCACGGACGGATCGTATGCGCCTCATTCAAAATTTGATTGAAGCGTTGGCGACAAGCGCGGAACGATTTCGTGCGCGTCGAGTTGAACACGGGCAGGAGCGTCCGTATTCAACACCCTGATAGGTTTGCTGGAGGATTCACTAATCGCCACCGATAAGACTAATCGCAAGAATCTGGAAATCCGCGTCCCGCGCGTCCGCGTGATCGACGCCGAAGGCGAGCAAGCCGGGGTCATGACGCGCGACGAAGCGCTGAGCATGGCGCAGGAACTCGGCCTCGATCTGGTCGAGATTCAACCGACCGCCGATCCGCCGGTCTGCCGCATCATGGACTTCGGCAAATTCAAGTTCGAGCAGCAGAAAAAAGCGCACGCCGCGAAGAAAAAACAGAAACAGGTCGAGATCAAGGAACTGAAGTTCCGCCCCTCCACCGAAGATGGCGACTACAGCGTCAAGATGCGTAATCTCAAACGCTTTCTCGAAGAAGGCGACAAGGTCAAGATCACGATCCGCTTCAAGGGTCGCGAAATGGCGCATACCGAACTCGGCGAGCT
>JAYVTP010000055.1:0-5499 GCA_043788685.1 Pseudolysobacter sp.
CAAGCGCGTATTCCTTGACACGCGAGGCTGTCGCCGCTTATGCTCCCGCTCCTTTTTCGACTTCCAGCAGAGCCTTCGCCATGAAGCGCACTTTCCAACCCAGCAATCTCAAACGCGCCCGTACCCACGGCTTTCGCGCCCGCATGAAAACCCGCGGTGGCCGTGCCGTGATCAACGCGCGTCGTGCCAAGGGCCGCAAGCGCCTGACTCCCTGATCGCGATTGGCGGCGCCATGGAAGCCCTGAGCTTCCCACGCGCCGCGCGTCTGCTAGCGCCTGGGGATTTTCTCGCGCTGCGGCGCAGTGGCAAGCGACTGCCTTGTCGCTTTTTCCACATCGAATACGGTTCGACCGAATTTGATACTGCGCGCCTCGGGCTTGCGGTATCTCGTCGTGTGTCCAAACGTGCGGTTGTGCGCAACAAGATCAAACGACAGGTTCGCGAAAGTTTTCGTCTCTCGAAAGCCGCGTTACCCGCCATCGATATTCTGGTCATTGCGCGCACCACGGCTGCGCAACAAAGTGTCGAGGACTTGCGTGCCGATTTGGCCATCCTCTGGCGCAAGCTTGCGGCGCTGAATACTGCGGCATTGAACCGTAACCCCGCAGTCGGCACAATGCGCGCCGATTCCTGATGCTTTTTGCTCCCACAACAAGCGAATGCATCAGCAGTCGTCGCCGCGTTGCATTTCACCTTGTCCGCACCCACACAATAACGCAGCCCCAATAACGGTGAGCCGCTCGCGACGATCGTGGTTGCCGAGCACACACCTCATCTCATCCGGACAACCCGGAACCTGGATTTGACGAACATGCCGAATACTCGCCCGTTTCTCCTGCTTGCCGTTTTGTTTGTCGGCTACCTGCTCTGGCAGCAATGGCAGACCGATTATGCCGCACCGCCGTCAGTGACCAGCCCGGCCACAATTACGAACACGGCTAGCGGCGATGCAGCCAAGGCAGTGCCGAACGATGTGCCCGCAGCGCCCGGTGAAACACCGAAGCCGCCCGCCGATGCCGCCACGACGACCAGCCCGGCAACCACTGCGCCAGCGCAGCTCATCAACATCAGCACCGACGTATTCAACATCAGCATCGATACACGCGGCGGCGCGATTGTCCGCGCCGATTTGAGAGCGTATCCGATCGCACCGAAAGAAACCGATCATCCGGTGCGCCTGCTCAGCGACGATGCCACGAATTTTTTCATCGCCCAATCCGGGCTGGTCAGCACAGCGAGCCCTGCTCCGGATCACCAGGCGCAGTTCAGCGCCGAGAAAACCGAGTACACGCTCGCGGACGGCAGCGACACACTCGAAGTACCGCTGACCTGGATCGATACGACCGGTATCAAAGTGCGCAAAGTATACAAATTCACGCGCGCCAGTTATGCGATCGAGCAGCGTGAGGAAATCAACAATGCCAGTACCACGCCGTGGAGCGGCAGCGAATACCGCCAGTTGCAGCGCCTGCCCGTGGTCATCGTCAGCAGCGGATTCTCGTTCAGCAATCCGGAAAAATTCGCGTTCGCCGGTGCGGCCTGGTACAGCCCGCAGGACAAGTTCCAGAAACTCGGCTTCGACAAATACGCCGCCACGCCGCTGAACAAAACCATCACCGGCGGCTGGGTTGGCATGTTGCAGCATTATTTCTTTGCCGCATGGGTACCGAAGGCTGACGAGGCCGATCAATATTCCACGGCGGTCGTGACCAACGCCGGCACGCCGCGTTACTTGATCCGCAGCATGTCGCCGGCGATCACGGTTGCGCCCGGCGAAACCAAAAGTTTCGACGCACGCCTGTATATCGGGCCAAAGCTGCAGAGCACGCTCGCCACCGTCGCACCGGGGCTGGAGTTGACGGTGGACTACGGCATGTTCACCGTGATCTCGCAGCCGCTGCACTGGATTCTCAGCGAGATCCACGGCGTCGTCGGCAACTGGGGCTTCTCTATCATTCTGCTGGTAGTGCTGATCAAGCTCGCGTTTTACAAACTCTCCGAAGCGCAGTTCAAATCGTCGGCGAAGATGAAAAAAGTTCAGCCGCGTCTGGCCGCGTTGAAAGAGCGTTACGGCGACGACAAGCAAAAACTCAACGCCGCGATGCTTGAGCTGTATCAGAAGGAAAAGATCAATCCGGTCAGCGGTTGCCTGCCGATGCTCGTGCAGTTTCCGGTGTTCCTCGCGCTGTATTGGGTGTTGCTGGAAAGTGTTGAATTGCGCCAGGCGCCATTCATGCTGTGGATCCAGAACCTGTCCGCGCCCGATCCGTATTTTGTGTTGCCGATCTTGAATGCCGGCGTGATGCTCGCGACGCAATTCCTCACGCCGACCGTCGGCATGGATCCGACCCAGGCCAAGATGATGAAGGCGATGCCGGTGATGATGGCGGTGATGTTCGCGTTCTTCCCGGCTGGCCTGGTGTTGTACTGGACGGTGAACGGCGGCTTGTCGCTGCTGCAGCAATACGTCATCACCAAGCGCATCGAGAGCGGCGCGATCGCGGTCGCGTAATCCGTTGCAGAAATAATGCCGCGCCGCGAATCCCCGGCGCGGCGCGCTGGAACATGCTGATGCCGATACACTGTCACGCATGATCGAGCACACCGATACCATCGCCGCCATCGCCACCCCACCGGGTGCCGGCGGCATCGGTGTGGTGCGTGTTTCCGGGCCGGCGGTTCCGCGCATTGCCGAGGCGTTGCTCGGCATTCTGCCGACCCCACGCCACGCGCATTATGCGAAGTTTCGCGATCGCAGCGGTGCCGTTCTGGATCATGGTCTCGCTCTGTATTTCCCCGCACCGCATTCGTTCACCGGCGAACACGTGCTGGAACTGCATGCGCACGGCAGTCCGGTGGTGTTGAATCTGCTGCTGCAGCGCTTGTTCGAGCTCAGCGCACGGCCGGCGCGCGCCGGCGAATTTTCCGAACGCGCTTATCTCAACGGCAAGCTCGATCTGGCCCAGGCCGAAGCGATTGCCGATCTGATCGCAAGTCAATCCGAACTCGCCGCGCGCGCCGCGATGCGCAGTCTCGATGGCGAATTTTCGCGGCACGTTCAACGCTTGCTCGATTCACTGGTGCGCCTGCGTGTCTACATCGAGGCCGCCATCGATTTTCCCGAGGAAGAAGTCGATTTTCTCAGTGCCCCGCAGTTGCGCGAAGACATGCTCGCGCTTGGTGCGCAGACGCGCGATCTGCTCGCGCAAACGCGCCGTGGTGTGGTGCTGCGCGATGGTCTGCATGTCGTTATCGTCGGTCGGCCGAACGCTGGAAAATCCAGTCTGCTGAATGCGCTGGCCGAGATTGATCGCGCCATCGTCACGCCGGTTGCCGGCACCACGCGCGACGTGTTGCGCGAAGCGATCAACCTCGATGGCATTGCCCTGACCTTGGTCGATACCGCAGGCTTGCACGAGTCCGGCGACCTGATCGAACAGGAAGGCATGCGCCGCGCACGCAGCGAACTCGCGCGCGCCGATGTGTTGCTGCTGGTCACTGACAGCGCGCATGCAAACGCCGATCTCGGTTTGCTGCAAAGCGGCGGCGCCAGCGCGGCGCGGATCATCGTGCACAACAAGATCGACCTGAGCGGCGAGTCCGCACGGCACGAGCATGGCGAAGACGAAACGCGAATCTGGCTTTCCGCCCACACCGGTATCGGCCTCGAACTTTTGCGCAGCGAACTCAAACGTCTGGCCGGGCACGGCGACGCGGCAACCGGAAGTTTCACTGCACGCGCGCGCCATGTGGCCGCGCTCGAACAGGTGGAAATCCATCTGCGTGATGCGACACATGCGTTGCTCGAATTGCGCGCCGGCGAACTCGCCGCCGAGGAATTGCATACCGCACAAAATGCACTGGCCAGCATCACCGGCGAATTCGGCAGCGAAGATCTGCTCGGCGCGATCTTCAGCAGTTTTTGCATCGGCAAGTAAATAACGGGGCGGTGGCCGCTGCTGAAAAATCATTGGCAAAAGCACACGCAAACGCGCCGCTTCTGTTCTAAGCTTGCGCTTTGTTCGCTTGAGGATTGCCGCATGATCGACCTGCATTATTGGCCTACGCCGAACGGCCACAAGATCACGATGTTGCTCGAAGAGGCGGGCTTGCCGTATACGATCAAGCGCGTCGATATCGGATCGGGCGAGCAGTTCCAGCCGGAGTTTCTGAAAATTTCGCCGAACAATCGCATGCCCGCGATCGTCGATCATGCGCCGGCGGATGGTGGTGCAGCGATTTCGCTGTTCGAGTCGGGCGCGATCCTGCTGTATCTCGCCGAGAAATGCGGCCAGTTCATTCCGGCCGCTCTGCGTGGTCGCAAGACTGTGCTCGAATGGTTGTTCTGGCAGATGGGCGGGCTCGGGCCGATGCTCGGCCAGAATCATCATTTCAATATTTATGCGCCGGAAAAAATCCCGTATGCGATCGAGCGTTATGTGCGCGAAAGCAAGCGTCTGTACTGCGTGTTCGACAAACAACTGGACGGCCGCGAGTTCATCGCGGGCGATGCGTACAGCATTGCCGACATGGCCTGTTATCCGTGGATTGTGCCGTGGCAACGGCAAGGCATGAATCTCGCCGATCATGCGAATCTGCAGCGCTGGTTCGATGCGATTGCGGCGCGTCCAGGCACCGTGCGCGCCTATGCGCAAGGCGCGTTCCGCGACGCCTCGGCACCGATGAGCGAGCAAGCAAAAAAGGTTTTGTTCGGGCAGGGCAAAGGCCCATGAATCGATTACGTTGGCTAGCTGGAATGATCTCCATGACCGCGTGCGCGACCGCTGCCGCCGAGAAGCTCAGCATCGAGCGGATCTTTTCCGATCCGAATCTCAACGGTGCGAGTCCGCGCAGTTTGCATATCGCGCCGGATGGTTCGCGCGTGACTTTTCTGCGCGGCAAGGCCGAGGATCAGAACCAGCTCGATCTGTGGGAATACAACCTCGCCGACAAGAACACGCGGCTGCTGGTGGATTCGCGCCTGCTGGTGGCGGGTGGCACGGAAATCGTGTCGGAAGCCGAAAAGGCGCGCCGCGAACGCCAGCGCACCGCCAGTTTCAAGGGCATCGTCAGTTATCGCTGGGCGCCGGATAGCAAAAAGTTGCTTTTTCCACTAGGCGGCGTTTTATACCTTTACGATTTGACGGTCGCGCCGGAAAAAGCAGTGCGTGCGCTGACCCGCGCCGGTCTCGAATTTCTCGACGCGCAGATCTCGCCTCGTGGTCGTTACGCCTCGTTCGTGAGTCAGCAGAATCTGTGGGCGATCGACCTGCAAAAAGGCACGTTGCAACAACTCACACACGATGGCGTCGGTGTCATTCATAACGCCGAAGCGGAATTTGTCGCGCAGGAAGAAATGGCGCGTGCCAGCGGTTACTGGTGGGCGCCGGATGATTCCGCCGTCGCGTTCGAGCGCTTCGACGAAACCAATGTGCCGCTGGTCAAGCGTTCGGAATTGTTCGCCGATCATACCGAGGTGGTCGAGCAACGTTATCCGGC
>JAYVTP010000056.1:0-2597 GCA_043788685.1 Pseudolysobacter sp.
GACGGCAATGTGAGTGGCTGTCGCGATCAGGGCAAGGTATCGGTATCGGTGCGCGACCATGTGAGTTTTTATCATCGCAGCGAGTTGAAAGTGCGCGATGAACTGGAAACCCTCGCGCGCAACGAAGCGGTAGACATGCATGCCGATACGCTCAAGCCGCTTGCTGATCCAGTCGATGGCGCGCAGAGTTTCGGCGCGTATTCGTGCGGCGCAAAACCGGCCGCACCGCATGTGCGCGGTGCGCCGGTCGAAGCAAAGAAAGACGGCGTGGAAACCTATCCGATCAAGAATTGACATGACGGATACTCAATCATCTGCTTCGATTCGGCGCATCGGCCAGATTGCGCTTTCGGTGCATGATCTTGATCGTGGCGTGGCTTTTTATCGCGATGTGGTCGGCCTGAAATTCATGTTCCAGGCCCCGAACGTCGCGTTCTTCGATGTCGCCGGCGTGCGCCTGATGCTGGGTTTGGCGGAATCGGCCGAGTTCAAGCCGGAAGGCACGGTGCTGTATTTCGACACCGCCGATCTGGATGTCGATTTCGCCGCGATGTGCGACCGCGGCGCCGAAGTGGAGCAAGCGCCGCACTTCATCGCCAAGCTCGGCGACAAGGAATTGTGGATGGGCTTTTTCCGCGATCCGTTCGGCAATCCGTTTGCGTTGATGAGCGAGCGCTAGCCCGGATTTTCTTTGCTCTGAATGGCGGCGCCGAGGCTGATTTCGCGGCACATGTCCTGTGGTTCGTCCTTTTTACGTGTTTGAGATTCGTAGCCCGGCATGCGTGCATTCGGGCCACCCTCTCTCAATAGCGGATATAGGAATCGCCATGAACAAGCCCATTCACCCGTTTTGTCTGTTTTGCCTGGTTCTGATGCTGGGCTGGCAATTGCCGGCGCGCGCGGCGCTGGAAGGTGACCTGGATCCGAGTTTCAACGGTGGCCAAGTGCGCACGGTTTACGTGCCTTATAACAATACGACCGACAGCGTGCCTATTCTGATTGGGTTTAGTCGAATCAGCACGGGGTACCTCGCCGCGATCCGTTACGGCGCATATCCGTCGTTTACCGTGCAACTGGTCAAGATATTGAAAGACGGCACCCTGGCGCCGAACTTCGGCATCAACGGCGTGCGCGACCTGACCGAAGGGCAGATTGACTGGGGCGCGATGACCGCAATTGAAGGACCCGACACCATCATCCTCGGTGGCTCGAAAGTCCTTCCCAACTCCAGCAATTCAATTTATACCTACCATATCGAACGCCTGAATTCGTCTGGCACGCTCGACAGCACCTTCAATTCCAACACCGGTTTTAATGACATCAGTCCGGGAGCTCAGATAGGGGGTACCTATGATTACGTCACCGCCATCACGGTGCTGCCTTCGACCGGACAGATCCTGGTCGCCGGCACCGCGCGCTTCAACGACGTGAATGGCCAATACACCGGCATGGGCGCGGTGCGGCTGAACGGCAACGGCACGACCGACACCTCATTCGGTAGCAGCGGCGGTTTCAGATACGCATTCCCATTGAATGGCGCTAACTACGCCACCGCCACGTCGATCGCGTTCGACAACCAGTTTCGTATCCTGATCGGCGGTTATGCGCAGGACGGCGCCGGCACCAGCGCGCATTACGACTTTGCCCTGTTGCGACTGACTGGGGCGGGCGGGCTGGATACGTGTGCTGTCGGCATGACCACTGCCCTATGCACCTATACCCATGCCTTCCACATCGGCGGCAAATTCAACGATTACGCTACCAACGTACTGGTCGACCAGACCGGCAAGATCTACATGGTGGGAACGAGCAGCGCCGCCACCGACGGTTCCGGCAATGATCTGTCCAAGAGCAGCATCCTGCGTCTGACCGACCAGTTTCAGCCCGACAGCACCTACTCGGGCAACAACGGCGCACAGGCGTTTTACATGCAGGCCGGTTTCAGTGGCGAATCAGATGTGCCACCGAGCGCGTTAGTCGACGCCAGCAATCGTTTGATGGTTACCAGCGGCGACGCGTTCACCGGCATTGCGCGTTTTGTCACCGCCGGCACTTTTGATTCGACCTACAACAACGGCACCGCATTTACCGGCCGTGTTGACGCGATTGCGAATACCGGCGCCAACCAACCAGTTGGCCAACCACGCATCCTGCTGGAAGGCGATCGTCCCGTCGCAGCCGTACTTACCTTTGCAGCTAACAACGCCATTAACTTGAGTATCACGCGCCTGCTTGGCGACAAGATTTTCAAAAACGGCTTTCAATAACGCGCCGCGTGTCCTGCTGACCGTTCTTTTTGCGTGTTAGTGGTTTGCCGTTGACGATGCGCGATGCCATGCGCATTGCCTTTACTTCGTCTGAGAGATTGCCATGCCCACCATACTTCGTCAGTTCTGGATTTTTTGCTCGCTGCAATGCTGTTGCAGCGTCGCTTGGGCAAGCCGTGAGGGTGATCCCGATCCAAAATTCAATACTGGTCAGAACATCGCGTTGACGTTACCAGCCTTCGCCAATTCCAATCCGCCGCTTGCCGTTCTGGGCATTTACAAAAGCATCAATATCGGCGATTACGTTACCGCAGTGTTTTACAAAAACAG
>JAYVTP010000057.1:0-6865 GCA_043788685.1 Pseudolysobacter sp.
GTCAGTACCAAGGCCGATCGTCAGCCGAGTTACGACGAGCGCAATCTGGCGTTGGCGCGAGCCAGCGTGAATGCGCTCGGCGTGCTGGGTGTGTGGTCGTTCATCGACACGACGGCGACACCGATCAGGCGTATCCATATCACACGCCGTGGCGAATTCGGTGCAGTGCGATTGAACGCTGCGGAGCATGATGTCGCGGATTTCGGTGCGGTGATACCGGCGCGTGAACTCGGCAACGCGCTGCTCGCACGGTTGCAACAGTGCGCGACACTCGAACGTATTTGTCCGGCCAGCGTGACCGCGATCGAGACGAGCGCAGAGCGTATCGAGCTGCAAATACAAACTGCCGCAGGCACGCGCGAACTTGCTACGCGTCTGCTGGTTGGCGCGGATGGCAGCGATTCGTTCGTGCGCAAAATACTCGGTATAGCGGTCGATCATTACGACTACGCGCAAACCGCTTTTGTCAGCACGCTCACGCCCGAGCGGGCGATGGATGGTTGCGCGTACGAGCGCTTCACCGACTCCGGGCCATTGGCGTTATTGCCGCTCAGCGAACGCCGTGCGGGACTGGTGATGACGGTGCCGAGCGAGCAAGCCGGCGCGATCGCGGCACTCGATGACACGCGCTTTCTCGATCTCGTGCAGCAGCGTTTCGGTTATCGCCTCGGTCGCCTCGCGCGCATTGGCAAGCGTGTGCATTATCCGCTGCGTCGCACGCAGGCGCAGAGCGTGACGGCATCGCGAACTGTGCTGGTCGGCAACGCCGCACAGACCGTGCATCCGATCGGCGCGCAAGGTTTCAATCTCGGTTTGCGCGATGCGTTGACCCTCGCTGAATTATTGATAGCTGCGCGACGCGACGATGACGATCCCGGCGCCGCAACTCTGTTGGCGCAGTACGTGATGCGGCGCGAGCCGGATCGTAGCGGCGTGATTGCTTTCAGTGATGGCCTCGTGCGTTTTTTCGGCAACGAATTTTTGCCGCTGCGGATATTGCGTTCGCTCGGCATGCTGACGCTGGACCGAATCGCGCCGCTCAAACAGATGCTCGCGCTGCGCGGCATGGGATTCCGCGGTGAAGTGCCGTTGCTGTCGCGTGGCATCGATCCTCGCGATCACGATCAGCAGGCCAGCGATTTGCACGGAATCGCACCATGAGTCGGCGCGAATTGTTCGATGCCGTGGTCGTTGGTGCCGGCATAGTCGGCGGCGCGGCAGCTCTGGTTTTGATACGCCAGGGTTTGCGTGTGGCACTAGTGGAAGAACGTGCGCCAGCGCCGTGGCTGGTTCACGATGAAGTGGATTTGCGTGTGGTGGCGCTCGCGCCATCGTCGATAAAATTGCTTGAGGATTTGGACGTCTGGACGTCCATTCGTGGCGCGCGTTCAGCGGCTTATCGGCGCATGCGCGTGTGGGATGCGAACGCTGCCGGTGAATTGAATTTTGATGCAGCCGATCGCGGTGACGCGGCGCTGGGTTATATCGTCGAGAACCGTCTGATCCAGCACCTACTCTGGCAGGCGTTGAGCACGAGTTCGGTAGCTCTGTTTTGTCCGGCCAAGATTGTCGGACTCGAATCTGCCGAGCAGGCGCGGGTCGTGGTTCTCGCCGATGGCACCCGCCTGCGCGCGCGTCTTGTGATTGCCGCCGACGGTTCGGCTTCGCCGCTGCGCGAATGGTCGGGTATCGCCACGGCCGGACATGCGTATGACCAGCGTGCTGTGGTCGCGCACGTGGTGACCGGGCCTGCACACGAGCACACGGCGTGGCAGCGTTTTTTGCCGGGCGGTCCGTTGGCGTTTTTACCGCTCGCCGATGGACGATGCTCGATTGTGTGGTCGGCGCCGACGCCCGAAGCCGAGCGTTTGCTGGCGCTCGACACAACGACGTTCTGCGCCGAGCTCGGTGCGGCGTTTGATTTTCGTCTCGGCGCAATAACTGCGTGCAGTACGCGCGCAAGTTTCCCGTTGCGCCTGCAACTGGCCGAGCGCTACATCGCCGAACGGCTCGTGCTAATTGGCGATGCCGCGCACGTCGTGCATCCGCTGGCCGGGCAAGGGGTCAATCTCGGCCTGCGCGACGTCACGGCGTTGTGCGATGTGCTCAAGCGCGCGATCGGCAACGAGCGTGATCTGGGAAGTGTATCGACCTTGCGCGCCTACGAGCGTCAGCGTCGCAGCGAAAATGCATTGGCCGGATGGGGCTTCGATGCCATCCAGCGTTTGTTCGGAAATAACAGCGCGCCATTGGCGATCGTGCGCGGGCTCGGTCTGACTGCACTGAATTCCCTCGGGCCTATCAAGCGGCGGCTGATGGATCTCGCTGCCGGTCGCAGATAACTTTCAGTAAGTGTTTGCGACTGGCAATACGACCGTCGCTGGTTTGTGCAGACCGCGACAACGCAATACATGTACGGCGATGCCGCGTTCATTGCGACGCACTGCCACGCGCAGATCGGCCGGGCTGATTTGCTGCGCCTGATCGATGTCACGAATGACAAATGCGTGACTCGCACCGGCCGCGGCGGCTTGCTGCAATCCGCGCAAACGCAGAGCGTCGTTCGGATGCGCCCACAGCACTACCGCTGCGGCGCAACCGGTGCGCAAATACTGTTCGGCGCTCCAACTGTCGGCTTGCGCTTCGTTTTTTATCACATGCAAAAACTCCTTGCGGATGCTGTGCTGGCGCAAGTTCTGTAACGCGGGCAGCGTTGGCGGTTCGATCACCACCACGCGCCTCGCGCTGTGGGTCAACGCGGCCAGTGCGGACATCAACAGACTCATGGCGTCGACACTGCCGCGCGCATTCAACATTTCGGTCAGGCCACCCGCTGGCCAGCCGCCGCCGGGCAATATCGTATCCAGTTGCGACCAGCCGGTGGGCAGGCCGTCATGCGCACGCGCATGCATTTGCACAAGCGCGGCATTGGGATGGCGGATCGGTGTGTGGACAAACGATGCGTTCACTCATGTTCTCCGGATCACGCCGACATACAGGCCTTCGATGGCGAAGTCCTCACGCGCGGGATCGATTGTGATGGGTTGGTAATCGGGATTTTCCGGCAGCAGCAGGATTTTCGAACCACGCCGACGAAAGCGCTTGACGGTGATTTCATCCTCAATGCGAGCGACCACGACTTGGCCTTCTTCGGCGACCGGGCTGCGATGCACGGCGATGAAATCGCCATCGAGAATGCCGATGTCGCGCATGCTCTGGCCTTCGACGCGCAACAGGAAATGCGGGCGCGGATGAAAAAACGCGCGATCGATCGTGTAGTGACCTTCCAGATTCGCATCGGCGGTTATCGGCAAGCCCGCGGCAACGCGCCCGATCAGCGGCAACTCGAGATAATCCGAACGCACACTGACGCCGGAGGTATTGGCTGCCTCGATCAATCGCAGGCCGCGCGCAATACCCGGGCTGATTTCAATCGCGCCCTTCGCTTGCAATGCCTGCAGATGCTGGCGCACGGTCGCGCGTTCACGCAGCCCGAACGCATGGGCGATTTCGGCGTTGGAGGGTGGATAACCGTTTTCCGCAATCGTGCTGCGGATGAAATCCAGAATCGCCTGCTGTTTGTCGGTGAGATTATCCATACCACCCATTTGAGTGGTATTCGTGGCGGCTGTCAAGTGCCCCGTGTGCGCCGATCTGGAAAGCCGCGGTGGCGTGCAGATCGGCGTCCGCGAAATCATACCGATTATTGGTTTGTCATGATCGCAGCAGACGATCTATCGCGGCTGCTCACACCGATGGCAGTGTGGCATCATATGCGGCTTGTGCCTTTGCATCCCGAGCCTCGACCCATGTTGATTTTCGAACTTTCCCAGCCCGGCCGCACTGCCGCTGCCCAGCTTGCCGCTGCTGCGACCGTGCCTGCCGATGTGCCGAAACAGTTTCTGCGCCGCAGCGAGATTGGCCTGCCGGAAGTGTCCGAACTGCAGGCGGTGCGGCATTACACCAATCTGTCGCGCAAGAATTTTTCGATCGACACGCATTTTTATCCGCTCGGTTCGTGCACGATGAAATACAACCCGCGTGCCTGCAATTCGCTGGCGATGCTGGATGGGTTTCTCGCGCGCCATCCGTACGCGCCGGACTCGTTGTCGCAGGGTTTTCTGAGTTGCATGTACGAGCTGCAGGAAATTCTCGCCGATGTCACCGGCATGAAAGGCGGCGTATCGCTGACGCCGATGGCGGGCGCGCAAGGCGAGTTCGCCGGCGTGGCGATGATCATGGCGTATCACAAACATCGCGGCGATCTCGAGCGCAACGAAATCATCGTGCCGGATGCCGCGCACGGCACCAATCCGGCCACCGCGATCATGTGCGGGTGCGTAGTGCGTGAAATCAAAACCGACAAGAACGGCGATGTCGATATCGAATCGCTGAAGCTCGTGCTCGGGCCGAAGACGGCCGGCATCATGCTGACCAACCCGTCGACGCTCGGACTGTTTGAACGACACATCAGCGAGATTGCCAAACTCGTGCACGAAGCCGGCGGTTTGTTGTATTACGACGGCGCCAATCTGAATGCGATCCTCGGCAAGGTACGGCCGGGCGACATGGGTTTTGATGCGATCCACATGAATCTGCACAAGACTTTTTCGACGCCGCATGGTGGCGGCGGTCCGGGTGCAGGTGCGGTTGGTGTGTCGGAGCGATTGAAACCGTTTCTGCCGATTCCGATGATTGAGAAACGCGCCGATGAAACCTACGGCTGGATCCGCAAGAAAGATTGTCCGCTGTCGATCGGTCACCTCAGCAGTTTTGCCGGTAATGCCGGTGTGTTGTTGCGCGCCTACATCTACGCGCGTTTGCTGGGCCGTGAAGGCATGCGCCGCGTTGCCGAATACGCCACGCTCAACGCCAACTACATCATGCATCGCTTGCAGCAGGCAGGTTTCGACCTCGGTTATCCGGGTCGTCGCGCGAGCCACGAATTCATCGTCACGGTGGCGCGGCAGAAGAAGGAAAACGGCATTACCGCGCTGGATTTTTCGAAGTCGCTGCTCGATCACAATATCCATGCGCCGACCAATTATTTCCCGTTGCTCGTGCCGGAATGTTTGTTGATCGAGCCGACCGAAACCGAGAGCAAGGAAACCCTCGATAATTTTATCGACGTGATGATCGGCCTGCTGAAAGAAGCCGCGCTTGATCCGGAGAAAATGAAAGGCGCACCGTACACCACACCGGTGCGGCGTCTCGACGACGTCAAGGCGGCGCGGGATTTCAACCTGTCATATCGGCCGCAAACACATGTGGCATAAACCCATGTCCAACCGGCTGAACGGCTGAATCATGGCGAGCTCATTGCCACGTGGGCCGCGCCAGATCGCCAAGGCTTTGGTGTGGTCAGCCAAGGGGCTGCAGGCCGGCTGGCGTTACGAATCCTCGTTCCGGCTCGAAGCATATCTGTTCATCATTTTTGCGCCGCTGGGTTTGTGGCTTGGACATGGCGGCGTCGAAAAAGCGATTCTCGTCGGCAGTCTGCTGCTCGTGCTTTCCGCCGAGCTGTTGAACTCTGCGGTCGAGGCCGTGGTCGACAAGGTCAGTCCGGAATTTCATGAGCTTGCCGGGCGCGCCAAGGACATGGGTTCCGCTGCAGTGTTCCTGCTGATGCTCAATGTGATGCTGAGCTGGGGGCTGATATTGTGGCAACGCTTCTAGTCTGCTCTTTGCATTTCGGAGCGTTGCGCTCTTGAGTTTTTTGTTCGACCCGCAGATGTGGATCGCCTTGTTGACGCTGAGCGCACTTGAAATCGTGCTCGGCGTGGACAACCTCGTTTTCATCTCGATCGCGGTGAGCAAGTTGCCGGCAGCGCGCCGTTCACTGGCACGCCGTTTCGGCCTCGCGCTGGCTTGTGGCACGCGCATTTTGCTGCTGTTGTCGCTCGCGTATCTGTCGCGCATGGACGACACACATTTCAGCCTGTTCGAGTTCTTCGGCCAGGAAATCTCGATCCGTGATCTGATCCTGATCGGCGGCGGCATCTTCCTGATCGTCAAGGGCGCGATGGAAATCCACGACGCTATTTTCGGCGGCGCTGAGGATCCGAAACATGTGCATGTGGTCGCCAGTTTCGGCCTGGTCATCGCGCAGATCGCCGTGATCGATATCGTGTTCTCGCTCGATTCGGTCATCACTGCCGTGGGCATGGTCAGCAACATCCCGGTGATGGTGGCGGCGATCGTGCTGTCGGTGATGGTGATGATTTTCGCGGCGGACAAGATGGGCGAAATCATCGAGCGCTATCCGACCGTGAAGATGCTGGCGCTCGCCTTTCTCCTGCTGGTCGGTGTGGTGCTCATCGCCGAAGGATTCGAGATCCACATTCCGCGCGGCTACCTGTACTGCGCGATGGCGTTCTCGCTGAGTGTCGAGGCGCTCAACCAGTTCGCGCAACGTAAACGCGCACAACGCGGCACTACCTGAAGCTCAGGCCAACGCCGCGGTTCGCGCGCATTGGATTCGCCGCGCGGATACGCCACAATCGAATATTAAAGCGTTTCCATTGGAGAGAGCCATGACCCTGTTACGCGCATCGCTGCTGCTGTTGATTGTCTCGCTGCTTTCCGGCTGCGGTTACAACGCGATCCAGCAGAAAGACGAAGACGTCAAGGCCGCCTGGTCCGAAGTGCTCAATCAATATCAACGCCGCGCCGATCTCGTGCCGAACCTGGTCGAAACGGTCAAGGGATATGCAAAGCAGGAACAGGATGTGCTGATCAAAGTCACCGAAGCGCGCGCGAGTGTCGGCAAGCTCAACATGACGCCGGAAGTGCTCAACGATCCCGCGCTGCTGAGCAAATTCCAGGCCGCGCAGAGCGAACTTTCCGGTGCACTGTCGCGCCTGCT
>JAYVTP010000058.1:0-1875 GCA_043788685.1 Pseudolysobacter sp.
GGAATCCAGCGCAGGCAGTCGCAAGCATGCCCCGTCAATCGCCTCCCTGCGACGCTACGCCAATGCGGTCGGCTGCGATCTGCGTATTTCCCTTGCGCCAAAAGCGGCCAAACGCAAGCCGGCGCGTGCTACTGGCTGATGCGCCGCTTGATGCGCTTCGACTCACCATCGGCTAACCTTCAATCGGGGTAATTCAGCAGGCGCGCCATGACCGAAATCAGCAAGGATGCGAGCGACGACTTTATCGCCAAGTGGAGCGGCGTCACTGCGTCGGAGCTTTCCACCGCGCAGACTTTTGCGATGGATCTGTGTCATCTGCTCGGCGTGGAAACACCACACGCGGATGCCGCGCAGCAATACATGTTCGAGCGCCCGATCACATTCGCGCATGGCGATGGCAGCAGTTCCGCCGGTCGCATCGATCTGTACAAACGCGGCTGTTTTGTCCTCGAAGCAAAAAAGCTCAAGGCCGCCACGCATACCAAGGGTTTTGACGATGCCATGTTGCGCGCGCGCAGCCAGGCTGAGCAGTACGCGCGTGCCCTGCCCGCCAGTGAAGGCCGGCCGCCGTTTCTGATCGTCGTGGATGTCGGCAATCGCATCGAATTGTATGCCGAGTTTTCGCGCTCGGGCGCCACCTACACACCGTTCCCCGATCCGCGCAGTTATCGCATCACGCTGGCCGATCTGGCTGACGAAAAAATCCGCGAACGACTGCGCACGATCTGGAGCCATCCGCTTGCGCTCGATCCCAGTCGCGAGGCAGCGCGCGTCACGCGCGAGATCGCGGCGAGTCTGGCTGTGCTGGCGCGCACGCTGGAAAAAATCCACACGCCGGAATGCGTCGCGCAATTTCTCATGCGCTGCCTGTTCACCATGTTTGCGGAAGACGTAAAGCTACTGCCGCAGGATAGTTTTCTCAACCTGCTGCAGAAATACCGCGATCAACCCGCCACCGCGATGCGCATGCTCGGCGAGCTGTGGCAGCAGATGGATAGCGGTGGTTTTTCCGCCGCCATCGCCAGCGACGTGCTGCGCTTCAACGGCAAGCTGTTCAAGCAAACCGATACGTTGCCGCTGACCAACGCGCAGATCGATTTGCTGATCGATGCCGCCAAACGTCGCTGGGAACATGTCGAGCCGGCGATTTTCGGCACGCTGCTCGAACGCGCGCTCGATCCCGCCGAACGCCACAAACTCGGTGCGCACTATACGCCTCGCGCGTATGTCGAGCGACTGGTTTTGCCCACCGTGATCGAGCCGCTGCGGCGTGAATGGAGCGATGCGCATGCCGCCGCACTCACGCTGGCCGCCGAAGACAAACGCGACGATGCGGTAAAAATCATCCGCGCGTTTCACCATCGTCTGTGCACGGTCAAGGTGCTCGATCCGGCGTGCGGCTCGGGCAATTTTTTGTACGTCACGCTCGAACATCTCAAACGTCTCGAAGGCGAGGTGTTGAATACGCTCGATGAACTGGGCTTTCGCCAGACCGGCCTCGCGCTCAATGGTGAACGCGCGGATGTGATGGGCGGCGAAACCGTCGATCCGCATCAACTGCTCGGCATCGAACTCAACCCGCGCGCCGCCGCGATTGCTGAAGTGGTGTTGTGGATCGGCTACCTGCAATGGCATTACCGCACGCGCGGCGACATCAACCCGCCGCAGCCGGTGATTCGCGATTTCCGCAATATCGAAAATCGCGACGCCGTGCTCGCTTATGACCGTGTAGAAAACGTACTCGACGCACGCGGTTTGCCGATCACGCGCTGGGACGGCGAGACGATGAAAATCTCGCCAATCACCGGCGAGAAAATTCCCGACGACAGCGCACGCGTGGCGCTGGAGCGTTACGTCAATCCGCGCAAGGCGGCG
>JAYVTP010000059.1:0-10204 GCA_043788685.1 Pseudolysobacter sp.
TTTCAGTCGCGCAAAATCTGCAGATAAGCCTGCACGGTTGTCGCGAGCCCCGCATACAGCGCCTCGCCGATCAGCGCGTGGCCGATCGACACTTCATCCAGAAACGGAACCGCTTGTTTCAGAGTGAACAGATTGCTCTGGCTCAGATCGTGGCCGGCGTTGACGCCCAATCCAGCGTCATGCGCCTCGTTCGCCGACGCGACACAAGCCGCCAATGCCGCCGCATGATCGCCCTGCGCAAACGCCTGCGCATAAGGCCCGGTATAAATCTCGATTCGTTCGGCGCCGAGATCGGCGACGCGCGTTATATCCGGCGATCCCGCATCCATGAACAGGCTGACCCTGCAACCATAACTCTGCAGCTCCGCAATCAACGGCCGCAAACGTGCGCCATCGCGACGCAGATCAAAACCGTGATCGGAAGTCAGCTGAGCGTCGCCGTCCGGCACCAGTGTGCATTGGGCCGGCCGTGTGGCACGGACCAACGCCAGCAGGCCCGGATAGGTGCCTTGCGCGGGTGCGAACGGATTGCCTTCGATGTTCAGCTCGGTGCCGGCTAACAAAGGCAATATGGCAAAAACATCATCGGCGCGAATGTGGCGCTGATCCGGTCGCGGATGCACAGTAATACCCGCGCAGCCAGCCGCAATACATGCACGCGCGGCTGTGGTTATATCCGGTTCGTTGCCGCCGCGGGAATTGCGCAGCACGGCAATCTTGTTGATATTGACGCTTAACGAGGTCATGCGCGATCCGACGGTGGAAGAAAATCGCTGGCTCGAAAACATGAGCCATGCGACCGCGCGATTATAACGTCGCCATGGATGTTCGCCGCCATTTCTCGGCTTGCGTTACACGCTTTGAAAACTGCCGCGCTAGTTACAGCTCTCGGCATTTTTTTTCCACATGGCCGGCTCCCAATATGCTTTCGGATCGGTACGCTTGTCAGGGATCAGGCGCGACGCGATAAAGTAGGTCGTATTCGCCGCGACATCCACGCTCAGCTTTTGGTAACGGCGATTCGAGGTGCGTGCGACATCGCTAAACGAGATGTAACGACTCTCGATCGCCTCGGCAACCTCGACCGAATGCTGGCCGACCGGCACGCGAAACGTCTCCTGGCCGCGTGGCCCCGGGAGTTTGCCGTCAATGCTGATGATCACGGCGCGGTGCAGATTATCCTGGCGCGGCGCGACATCGAATTCGCTGATGCGTCCACAACCGCCGCTTGCCTCCGTTGCGCTGTCGGCGCTGGCTGTCAACAATGCTGCCGCACCGAGCTGCAGGCGCATCGCCGGCAGATACAACGCGTGCACCGGCGCATTCAGCGCGAGCGATTTGCCGTCGCGTTGCACCGCGAGCTGCAGTGGCTCGCCATCCTTGAGCTGATCCACCAAACTCTTGAGCACGCCTGGCGCCAGCGGCCGTTGTTCGGCATCGACACCCAGATTCTGCAGCGAATGCGCATTGACCGCCGTAACCACGTCGCCGGCGCGCACACCCATGCGCTCCGCGCTGCCGCCCGGCGTGATGCCAAGCACATGCACGCCGTCAGCCGTGGCCTTGCTCGAGTCGATCAGCAGGCCAAGACTATTGCTGAGCTGGGCGGGTTCGCTTACATCCAGCGCCAGCTTTTCGGGCGCGTTGCCCAAGGCGCCGGCTTCAGCCAGCCGCAACAAGGTGCGGTGCATCTCTTCGTGCAAGGCACGTTCGGTATTCGCCGGCGCCCGCGCCGAAACCGTATCGAACGCTGGCGCATTTGCCGCAGCGGGATCCGCTGTGGCGAAGGCCACACCGCTTTGGAATATGGCCAAAACAAGCGTAGTACGCAATAACCGTCGATTTGTATTCATCACGTATCTCCATCAATTCGGATCGATCAGATCCGGGTCACCACCATCGGCTGACTGCGAACAGTCAACAGCGTATTCAACAGCGCATAACGACGCTGCCATAACAACATGAGTTCGGCATTGCTGGCAGCATGGTCATAGGCCGTCTGCAAGCTGTGATCGAGTGCCTCCAGATCGGCCTGTTCAGGCAGCAGCGACGCGACCTGATACACCGGCGTGCCATCCAGATCCTGCAAACGCAATTCGAGTTGTTGCGCCATCGATTTCCAGTTCGGCTGTGCAGTGTCCGGCGTGCGCTCGATGAAGCGCGGCAGCAGCATCACCGCGATCAGCAGACACGCCGCTATGGCCAGACTTGCGGACCAGCGTCGGCGCCGGCGTTGCTGCACCACAAGCGCGTGCGTGGCTACGATACGCGGCCACAGCGCCGCCGGCGGCTCGACCTCGGCAGCGCTCAGCAACGTGCGCAATCGTGGGCTAGAAGTAACAAGACGTGCAGTCAAATCAGACATGATTGGCGCTCGATGTCGGTGCGGCGGTATCTACCAGCGCGTTCAAGCGCTGCAGGCTGCGTGCCAGCAGGGACTTGGAATAGCTTTCGGTCTGGCCAAACAAACTCGCCATTTCCTTGTGGGTATAACCTTCCAGCTCGTGCAAGACCAGCACGGCACGCGCGCGCGGGCTGAGTTGCCGTAGCAAAAACTGGACATCAATCGCCTGTTCCGCGCCCGGCTCGATGGCCGCTTGTTGCGCCAGAATAACTTCCGCATCGACACCATCGAGGCGGCGTTCACGGCGCAGAAAATCGATACTCGCATTCACCGTCAAACGTTTCA
This sequence comes from Pseudolysobacter sp., assembly GCA_043788685.1. GTDB lineage: Bacteria > Pseudomonadota > Gammaproteobacteria > Xanthomonadales > Rhodanobacteraceae > Pseudolysobacter. The sequence goes on from JAYVTP010000059.1 coordinate 2,690, forward strand.
GCCACGAGCCAAAAGGTGCCTCGCCACGAAAGCTGCGCAGCATGCTCATGAGTTTGAGAAACACTTCTTGCACGATGTCCTCCGCCGTAGCCGCGTTGCCGAGCAAGCGCAGCGCCAAGTTGTAACAAGCACGACCATACATTCGATAGATGTCGGCAAACGCTGCCATGTCGCCGCGCAAGCCACGCTCCAGAATGTCCAGGTCGAGAATCTGGGCGAAGCCAGTGTTGGAACTCATAGCATCGCTCGGATCGGTCTTGCCACTCAGACGCAGCGCAGCGTCGCAGCGTCGCAAATGCGTCCGTGCTTGCCGTTGTTCGCGCTGCTGCGAAAACCCAGAACCCGGCGATCAGCACCGTGCCACGCCAATGCGCCGAGATAACCTGGTGACGGTTGCAATGCCACCACATGCCAATCGGCGATGTCGCCGCCGTCATCAGCAATCGCGTGCAAGTGGGTCGGTGTGCCGAACGCATCGAGCGCGAATTCCAGGCGATGCAGACCAAACGCGATACCACGACCCAAGGCCTTGAGCACCGCTTCCTTGCAGGTCCACAACCGCACAAACGCCAGTGGTTGCCGGCCTTCGGGCAAAGCTGCAAGTGCGGCGAATTCACGCGCGCAAAAAAACCGTTGCGCCAGCGCCAGCACCGACCGCTGGCGTCCGCAGTGTTCGAGATCGACACCGATCGATTGCTCCTGCGCGAGTGCAACCAAGGCGTAATCGCCGCTGTGCGAAAGATTGAAATCCATGTCGCGTGCAGGATCGAAGAATGGTTTGCCATGCGCGGTGCGATCGAGCGCAACATCCGCCATCTGCGGATAGTGGATCAGCACTGGCGCCAGCAATACACGCGCCGTTGCATTCGCATCGTCGGATCGTGGCGATGGCTTGTGCACATGATCGCCAAACCAGACGTGGATGGTCTGCGCGTCGATATCAGGCGCATGTTCAACAAAATGAAACGCGGTGGAGTCGAGGACTAACATGCCGTCATGCTTGCGGCTGAAGCGGCGCGGGTCAAGTCGAATCTGCAATTCACGGTCGACCAGACACTAAAGTCGTGGCGGCATCCAGCGCGCCGAGCGATACAATGTTTCGCATAAATGCCGTCGAAGGAAAATACCGTTGATCGCTGGTTGGGCCCTGCTGCTGGTTTCCGTCTGTTACGTCGGGCTGTTGTTCGCGCTGGCGTATTACGGCGACAAATATCCTTTGTATCCGTCGCGACGCTGGTTGCGACCGATCGTCTACAGCCTCGCGCTGGCGGTGTATTGCTCGTCGTGGACGTTCTACGGTGCCGTCGGTAGCGCGATCAACGGCGGCTTGGCATACCTGCCGATTTATCTTGGGCCGCTGCTGTTGTTCGTGTTCGGCATCGGCCTGATGCGCAAACTCGTGCTGGTCGGCAAGCAGCAGAATATCACCTCGATCGCCGACTTCATCGCCTCGCGTTATGGCAAGTCGCACGGCCTCGCCGCACTTGTCACCCTGATTGCGATCACCGCCGCCGTGCCGTATCTGGCGCTGCAATTCAAGGCCGTGGCGATGAGTATCAGCGTACTCAGCGAAGGCTCGGTGCGCATGGCGCGGGTGCCGGTATTCCGCGACAGCGCGTTCTACATTGCATTGTTGCTGGCGGCTTTTGCGATCCTGTTCGGCACGCGCCGCATCGACGCGGCCGAACATCATCACGGCATGATGCTCGCGATCGCGGCCGAATCCGTGGTCAAGCTCGTGGCGTTCGTCGCGGTCGGCATTTACGCACTCAGCAGCAGCGGTATCAGCGCGGCGATCGCATTGCCATTGGCCGAACTGCAGACGCGCGGCCTGCCGTCAGGATTTTTTGCACAGACCTTGCTCGCCTTCGCCGCGACGTTTTGTTTGACGCGGCAATTCCAAGTCGGCGTGGTCGAATGCGAAAATCCAGACGATCTGCGTCACGCGCGCTGGATTTTTCCGGCCTATCTGTTGCTCGTGAGTCTGTTTGTATTGCCGATCGTTGCCGCCGGCACGCAGGCCGCGCGCGGTGTCGCGCTGCCGGCCGATGTGTCGGTGCTGTGGCTGCCGCTGGCGCAAGGCAAATTGTGGCTGGCAGTACTCGCTTACGTCGGTGGATTTTCCGCAGCCACCGGTATGGTAATCGTCGCTAGCGTGGCGTTGTCGACGATGGTCAGCAACGACCTGATCATGCCCGCGCTGCTGCGTGTGCGCGCATTGCGCCTGGAGCATCGCGTCGATCTGAGCGGCGTTGTGCTCGCGGTACGACGCATCACGATTTTCATGCTCGCGCTGCTCGCTTATGCGTATTACCGCGCGAGCACGCGCGATCAGAATCTCGCCTCGATCGGCTTGTTGTCATTCGCCGCGGTCGCGCAATTCGCGCCGGCGATCATCGGTGGATTGTATTGGCGCGGGGCGAGCCGCATCGGCGCGTTGACCGGTCTGCTCGCGGGTTTTGCGGTATGGATCTATACCTTGCTGCTGCCGAATCTTGCCGGCGCGGGTTGGTTGCCGCTCGACTGGATCAGTGCCGGGCCGTTCGGCATCAATTGGCTGCGGCCGCATGCGCTGTTTCAATTGCAGGGCTGGGACCCGCTCACGCACGGTACGTTCTGGTCGCTACTGGCGAATATCGGCGCCTACATTTTTGTCTCACTACGGTTTCGCCCGAGTGTGCAGGAACGTCTGCACGCGGCGCCATTCCTCGAACCCGAGCAGCACCGTCCGCTGGCCAGTGTCAGCGAATGGCCAGGTCGCGTGCGGGTCGAAGATTTGCGTGCGATCGCGAGCCGCATCGTCGGCGAACGCAGCGTCGCGCGCGCGTTCGACGAATACCGCGAGCTCAGTGGACAAAGCATCAATCTGCACGCGGCCGCTGATCGAAATCTGCTGCAGTTCACCGAGCGTCTGCTCGCGGGTGCGATCGGCGCCGCCTCGGCGCGACGCATGCTGACCAGTGCGCTGCGTGGTAGCGGCATGGATCTGTCCGAAGCCGTTGCGCTGCTCGACGAAGCCTCGCAAGAGCTGCGCTTCAATCGTGCGTTACTTTCATCAACGCTGGAAAACATCGCGCAAGGCATCAGCGTGGTCGATGTCGAAATGCGCCTGGTGGCGTGGAACCGGCGTTATCTCGAAATGTTCGGTTATCCCGATGGCATGGTGCATATCGGTCGCTCGGTGGCGGATCTGATTCGCTACAACGCCGAGCGCGGCGAGTGCGGGGCGGGCGATATCGATCACCACGTGATCAAGCGCATCGACTACATGCGGCAGGGATCGCCGTATGTTTTCGAGCGCGTGCGCACCGATGGCAGCATCATCGAGATGCGCGGTCGGCCGTTGCCGGCGGGCGGATTTGTCACCACCTACACCGACATCACCGCGTACAAGCATGCCGAAAACGGATTGCGCGAAGCGAACGAAAATCTTGAGCAGCGCGTCGACCAGCGCACCCAGGAACTCTCCGCCGCACTCGACGCACAACACGAGGCGATGCAGCAGGCGCAAGTCGCCAACCAGTCCAAAACGCGCTTTCTCGCCGCCGCAAGCCACGATCTTTTGCAGCCGCTAAACGCCGCGCGCTTGTTCACTTCGGCGCTGCGCCATCAACCCGGGCTGGATGCAGAATCGAGCACCCTGGCGCAACGTATCGACACCGCATTCAAGGCCGCCGAGGATTTGATCGAGTCCTTGCTCGAAGCCTCGCGCCTCGATGCGGGCGGCTACCAGCCTGAGATCAGCGTGATCGCGCTCGGCGAATTGTTCGGTTCGATCAAGGATCAATTCGCGGTCGTGGCGAATGCGCGCGGCCTGCATTTGCGCGTGGTGCCGACGCGCTTGCATGTGCGCAGTGACGCGCAGTTGCTGCGCCGGATCGTGCAGAATTTCGTCTCGAACGCGCTGCGCTACACGCGCGCAGGCACCGTGTTGCTGGGCGCGCGACGCGATGGCGACAACGTACGTATCGAAGTCTGGGATACCGGCCCTGGCGTCGCGCCGGAACAGCGCGCGGCGATCTTCGATGAGTTTCAACGCGGCAAACAAGCCTCACCGTGGGGCGAAAAAGGCCTTGGCCTCGGCCTTGCGATTTGCGAACGCATGGCACGCTTGCTTGGGCATACTTTGGACCTGCGTTCGTGGCCCGAGCGCGGTAGCGTTTTCAGTCTGCGTTTGCCGCTCGCGCCGTTCAATGCGGCCAGCGTGAGCCATGTGCGCAAGCGCCCGGAAACCACCGGCTTCGGCCTCACCGCGCACGTCTTGTGCATCGACAACGATCACACCATTCTCGAAGGCATGGCGGCATTGCTCACGCGTTGGGGCATCAGTTGCGACCTCGCCGCGAATGTCGATGAGGCGCTCGCGGCGGCGACCTTGCGCCGGCCCGACATGATCCTGGCCGATTATCATCTCGATGAAAACGGCACCGGGCTCGACGCGCTCGCGGCGATCCGCGCACATCTGGCGGCACCTCCGCCCGGCGCATTGATCACCGCCGACAACAGCACCGAACTGAAATCCCGCGCACGCGAATTGGGCTATGCGTTGTTGCGCAAACCGGTGAAACCTGCGGCGTTGCGCGCGTTGATCGCGCAGCTCGGACGACATGCGCGGACGCAGCATACAGCTGTCGGCTAACTCGCATTGCGAGTGCGTTCGGATCTGGCGGCTTAATCCGCGAGCAGCATGTCTTCGCCGTCAGGGATCGGCGCCGCACGACCGTCGAAGGTGAGTTTGCCAATCAGCAACACCACTTGGGTACGATTGCTGACGCCGAGCTTGCGCATGATCGCGGTCATGTGCGCCTTGACCGTGGCCTCGGACACCTGCAGCTCGAACGCGATCTGCTTGTTCAGCAGGCCTTCGCTGAGCATGCCGAGCACGCGGAATTGTTGTGGTGTGAGTTCGGCGACACGCGCGGCAATCGCCGCCTCGTCGGGTTTGAGCGCCGCGTCGCTCGGCGTGAGGTTCTGCGGCAGCCAGACGTCGCCATCGAGAATCGCACGCACCGCGCTGACGATGCCTTCGACCGGCGCCGATTTGGGAATGTAACCCGAGGCGCCGTGCGCCACCGCACGCTGGATCACTGCGCTTTCTTCGTGCGCCGAAACCACGACGATCGGCAGGCCGGGATGTTGTCCGCGGATGTGCGCGAGCGCAGAAAATCCGCGCGCACCCGGCATATGCAGATCGAGCAGCAGCAGATCGGCGTCAGCATGCGCTTCGATCAGCGTGAGCAAACTCGGCACTGTGTCCGCCTCAAGCAATATCGCATCGGGCAACGCCTGCTTGACCGCGCGCTTGAGTGCGTCGCGGAATAGCGGATGATCGTCGGCGATTAGAATCTCACGCATGGGTATAACATCGATACGGGCTGCACTCGCCACGCGAGCTTCGATCAACTCGTCGCGGCAATGCTGGGTGAATCCCGTCATTCCAGCGCAGGTTGGAATCCAGTTCTTGATGTTGATGTTGATGGCAGATTGGAGAACTGGATTCCAGCCTACGCTGGAATGACGGCTCTTCCTGTTTGATCGGAATTACCCGCAAGAGATTCATCGAATCATGCGCTCATCGACCAGACTCGCGACCACACCCGGATCGGCCAGCGTGGAAATATCGCCGAGTTGATCGGGTTGATTTTCCGCGATCTTGCGCAGGATGCGGCGCATGATTTTGCCCGAGCGGGTTTTTGGCAAACCCGGCGCCCACTGCAGATAATCCGGCGTTGCGATCGGGCCGATTTCCTTGCGCACCCAGTCGCGCAATTCGCGGCGCAATTCCTCGGTCGGAACGATCCCGGTTTTGAGCGTGACATACGCATAAATGCCTTGACCCTTGATGTCGTGCGGACAACCGACCACGGCCGCTTCAGCGACTTTCGGATGCGCCACCAAGGCGCTTTCGACTTCGGCGGTACCGAGGCGGTGCCCCGAAACATTGATCACATCATCGACGCGACCGGTGATCCAGTAATAGCCGTCTTCATCGCGGCGCGCGCCATCACCCGTGAAATACGTGCCGGGATAGGTTTTGAAATAGGTGTCGATAAAACGCTGATGATCGCCGTACACGGTACGCATCTGGCCGGGCCACGAATCGGTAATCACGAGGTTGCCTTCGGCCGCTCCTTCGAGCTGCGTGCCGTTGATATCGACGATCGCGGGTTTTATGCCGAAGAACGGTTTGGTCGCCGAACCGGGTTTTTGCGCGATCGCGCCGGCCAGTGGCGTGATCAGGATGCCGCCGGTTTCGGTCTGCCACCACGTATCGACGATCGGACAGCGCTCGTCGCCGACGACGCGGTGATACCACTCCCAGGCCTCAGGATTTATCGGCTCACCGACCGTGCCGAGTAGCCGTAAAGACGTCCGTTTGGTTTTCTTAACTGGCGCTTCGCCGTCGCGCATCAACGCGCGGATCGCGGTCGGTGCGGTGTAAAACAAAGTCACCTGATGTTTGTCTACGACCTGCCAGAAACGGCTCACGTCGGGATAATTCGGCACGCCTTCAAACATCAGCGAAGTCGCGCCGTTCGCCAGCGGTCCGTACACCATGTAGCTGTGGCCCGTCACCCAGCCGACATCGGCGGTGCACCAGTAGACATCGTTTTCTTGCAGATCAAATACGCATTCGTGCGTGTAACTCGCATACACCAGATACCCGCCGGTGGTATGCAAGACCCCTTTCGGTTTGCCGGTCGAACCCGAGGTGTAGAGGATGAAAAGCGGATCTTCGGCGTTCATCGGTTCCGGTGCACATTCCGCACTTTGCGCTGCCATCAGCGAGTGATACCAGCGATCACGTGGCGCTTGCATCGCCACGGGCGAGCCGGTGCGGCGCACCACGATCACCGTCTCCACGGTGTTGGTGCCGGGACGTTGCAGGGCTTCGTCGACGTTGATCTTGAGCGGCACTTTCTTGCCGCCGCGCAAACCTTCGTCGGCGGTGATGATGAGTTTCGAGGTGCAATCGACAATGCGACCGGCCAGCGAGTCCGGCGAGAATCCGCCGAACACGATCGAATGTACCGCGCCGATGCGTGCGCACGCCAGCATCGCCACGGCGGCTTCGGGAATCATCGGCAGATAAATCGTGATGCGATCGCCTTTCTGCACGCCGAGGTTCTTCAGCATGTTGGCGCACTTGCACACCTCGGCATGCAGCTCGCGATAGCTGATGCGACGCGATTCGTTCGGATCGTCGCCTTCCCAGATGATCGCGATCTTGTCGCCGTGTTTTTGCAGATGCCGATCTAGGCAATTGGTCGCGACGTTCAGTTCGCCGTCGGCGTACCAGCGGATGTGCAAATCGCTCGCGTCGAACGAGGTTGCCTTGACTTGTGTATACGGCTTGCTCCACTGCAGACGCTTGCCGATGCGGCCCCAGAATGTATTCGGATCGCGCACGGACTCAGCGTACAAACGTTCGTAATCGGCGGCCTTGATATTCGCCTGCGCGGCGAACTCTGCAGAAACGGGATGCAGCTTGGACACGATCTTGCTCCTGAAATA
>JAYVTP010000060.1:0-5347 GCA_043788685.1 Pseudolysobacter sp.
AACGCCGCCTGCGCTTCGGTTTCCACGCCTTCGGCAACCACGTCCAGTTTGAGCTGATGCGCCATCGCGATGATCGCGCGCACGATCAGCGCGTCGTCGGTATCGGTGACGATATCGCGGATGAAGGTCTGATCGATCTTGATCGTATCGATCGGGAAACGCTTTAGATAGCTCAGGTTTGAATAACCCGTACCGAAATCGTCGATCGCGATCATCACGCCGACATTTTTCAGCGTGCGCAAGGTATCGATGAACGATTCGGCGCTGTCCATCGCCATGCTTTCGGTGATCTCGACTTCAAAATTCTGCGCTTTCAGTTCGGATCGATGCAGCGCTGCGCTAATCTGGTCGGGCACATTGCCGCGACAGATTTCCGCCGACGAAACGTTGACCGCAATCGTCAGCTCGGAGTGCCCGGCCAGGTGCCAGAGCATGGTCTGCGTGCATGCGGCTTCGACTACCGATTGGCCGATTGGCACGATCAGTCTGCTCTCCTCGGCGATGCCGATGAACTCGGACGGAGCGAGCAAGCCGCGCTGTGGGTGGCGCCAGCGCAACAGCGCTTCGGCGGCGACGATCTGGCCGGTTTCGAGCGATATCTGCGGCTGATAAAAAAGTTCGAGTTGATTGCGTTCGATCGCATGGCACAATTCGCGCTCGATGCTGATGCGGTGCGTGGCGCGCTGGTTCAGCACCTGGGTATAGAACTCGAAATTGTTGCGACCTTGTTCCTTGGCGCGGTAGATCGCGGTATCGGCGTTCTTCAGCAGGATATCGGCATCGCCACCGTCGCTCGGATAAAGCGCTATGCCCAGGCTGGCGGTGACGTAGGTTTCGTAAGCATCGAGCTTGAACGGTTGCGCGAGTGCGTCGAGAATTTTTTGCGCGACCGTTTTGGCGTCGTAGACGTTGGCCAGATCCGACAGCACGATCGCAAATTCGTCGCCGCCGAGACGCCCGACCGCATCACCGCTGCGGATGCAATTGCGCAGGCGATGTGCCACCTGGGCCAGCAGCGCATCACCGATGGCGTGACCGTAGGTATCGTTGACGATCTTGAACCGATCGACATCAATATACACCACGCCGGCGTACCAGTTTTTGCGCTGGGCCTGGTTCAGGGTCTGCGCCATGCGATCGTGGAACAGGTGCCGATTTGGCAGTCCGGTCAAGGTGTCGAACTGTGCCAGATACGCCACTCTTTCGTCGGACTTCACTCGCTCGACCGCGGTGCCGAGGGTGATTGAGATGCTGCGCAGAAAATTGACTTTTTCGGCGCTGAACGCGCCGCGCTCGCGCGAATACGCGCCGACCATGCCGTAGATTCCACTCGGCCCACGGATGATTACTTCCACCGCGCTGACGATTTGATGTTCCTTCAAAGTAGCCGAAGGCACAAACCGCGTTTCGGTCGAAAAATCGTCGACCACGATCGGGCCATTGGCATTCAAGTGAAGCTCGTAACGCTTGCGCGCGTCGGCATCGATGATCGATACCGAGCGTCGCAGCCAGCGATCGTTCCAGCCGCAACCGGCCTTGAAAATCAGCGAGGCTCCGTCGGCAGAAATTTGCATCGCGCGACAGAATTCGACCTCCAGGCCTTTGGCGACGACGACTGCGGCTTCTTCCATGATGGTATCGAGATTGGTGCTGGCCAGCGCTTTCTGGCCGAACTCCGCGAGCAGTCTTTGCTGCATCGCGTGCTGACGATTCTCGATTTCGGCCTGCTTGCGCGCGGTGATGTCCATCATCGCGCCGATGATGCGGATCGCCTTGCCGGATCTATCGCGGATCACAAAACCGCGATCAAAGATCGCGAGGTAGTGGCCATCGTTATGACGGAAACGGAATTCGTCCTGCCAGCTCACTGCGTCGGAATCAATCGCATCGTGGACGCCGCCGACCACCCGCTCTTAGTCGTCGAGATGAATCGGCTCGCACCAGGATTCCATGCCGCGATCAAGATCGAGGCGATCGTAGCCGAATGTGGAGCTCATGTTTTCGCTCCACCACAAAGTATCGGTGCGCAAATCCCAATCCCAGACGATGTCGTTGGTGGCGCGCGTGACCAGCTCGAAACGCTCGTTGCTTCGACGCAATGCGCGCTCAGCCGCGCGCCGCTCGCTGATGTCGCGCGAGACGCAAATCACGCCGGTGAGTTGAGCGGTGGAATCAAACACCGGGGCGACCGACAGCTGTACATCCAGGCGCGCGCCGTCTTTTTGCCGTGCCTCGTTTTCGCCGCGCCATGTGCCGCCGCGGCTGACCTCGGGCAGTATCGCGGCAGACTCGCGCAGCGGATCGGTAAAGAGGATGCGCGCCATGTTACGCCCGATAGCTTCGCTGGCAGACCAGCCGTAGAGTTGTTCGGCCTGCGCATTCCAGTAGCAGATATTGCCGGACGTATCGCTGGCAACCAGCGCCTCGCCGACGGTGTTGAGCAACAGTGCCTGGAAGCGCGATTCCGCTTCGGCTTGCTTGCGCACCGAAATATCACGCGCCACAACCACGATGATCCATCTGTCGTTCGAGCGCACCGCGCGGCGCTCCACCTCTACCGGCACCCAGCTATCATCCTTGCGTCGATGCGAGGTTTCGATCATGTCGGCAGCATTGCCACGTTCAATCAGGCGATCCCAATTGCACATGAGTTGTTCGCGGTCGAACGAGTAAATTTGTTCGGGCGACAACGCCAGAATTTCCTCACGGCCGTAACCCAGCATTCGGCACGCTGCATCGTTGATGTCGACGAAACGCATGCTGATGCGATCGACCAGATAGATCGCATCGGCGGTAGCATCCATCACCAGGCGAAAGCGCTGCAAATCTTGCTCGCGCTGCACACGCTCGGTCACATCCGCACCGATGCTGGCGCTGCCGGTCACTTCGCCGGAGGCCGATCGCAGTAGCGAATTGTTCCACTGGATGGTGCGACGCTGGCCCGAGCGCGTGAGAATTTCGTTGGTATGGTGGCGCGATTCCGTTGCGCCGGTCAGCAGTGACAAATGCACTTTGCGCACGGCGAGCTCGGACGGCACGAACATCTCAAACCAGTTCTTGCCGAGCACTTCACGGCGTGTCCAGCCGGTAAGCTGCAGCAGACAATCGTTGCAAAAAGTAATCGTGCCAGTCGAGCTCAACATCAGCGAAATCAATTCGACATTGTCGAGCATGTCGTGGAAACGCCGATGGCTCTCGCGCAATGCTTCCAGCGTCAGGTGCAGAACGCTCAGCAGGTTGCTGTCGCTGCTCGCGGGATCGAGGTTTGCTTCGCCGAGCGCGAATTCGATCGCGGCACGGATTGCATCGTCTTTTTCCAGTCGCGCAACGAGCGCCTTGATGCTGGCGATCGTATCTGTCGCAGCAAGCGTTGCTCGATATGATGGCGACAAGATATTCATCTCAACGCACAGATTGCCCAATCGATGCGACAAGCCGGTGTGAAGTGATTCGATTCATCCTAACCCGCTCTGGCTCAGTTTTTTTTCGCATTCGCGAAAATTACCCGGATGCGCGTGCCGATGCCGTTTTCGCCGTTGGACACGATCAGCTCGGCCTGATGCAACCGCGTGATTTCATCGACGATCGCCAGGCCCAGTCCGCAGCCGTCGCCACTGCTGGCCTGCATGCGATAAAAGCGCTGCAGCACATTCACCCGTTCCGATTCGGGAATGCCCGGGCCGTCGTCCTCGATTTCGAGAAACGCGCGGTGCTGTGCATCGGTGTCGCAACGCAGAGTGATGCGCCCATCCGCCGGCGTGTATTTGAGCGCGTTGTCGGTGAGATTGGCCAGCAGTTCACGCAACAACCAGGCGCTGCCCATGATTGTGGTCGGCACGGTTTCGATACCGAGATCGATATTTTTCACAAGCGCGCGATCAAGCTGATCGGTGACGCAGGTTTCGATCAATCGACGCAGATCGACGTGCTGGAATTGCTCGGGCAGATTCGCCGCCGGATCGGCGCGCGCGAGTGCCAGCAATTGGTTGGCGGTATGCGCGAGACGGCGGCAACTGTCCAGCAGACGCAGCAGTTTTTCCTTGTCGGCCGGCGAGGGCGCTTCGCGTGCGAGCAGATCGAGTTGCGCCTGCAGCCCAGCCAGCGGCGTGCGCAACTGATGTGCGGCGTTGGCCAGAAACTGCTGTTGCGCCAACGCCGCTTCGCGCACCGTGGCGAACAGTTGATTCAGTGCGCGCACCAGCGGACGAACTTCGCCGGGCACCGAGGTTTCATCGAGCGCGCGCAACTCGCGTGGCGAGCGTGTTTCGATCTCGTCGCGCAAGCGCAACAGCGGACGCAGGCCTGCGGCAACGCCGATAAACACGAGTAACATGATTGCGCCAAGTTGCAGCAGGTCGGTGAGTACCGCACCCGTGAGCAGGCGGGTGGTGGCATGGTCGCGCTTGAGTTTGGTTTCGGCCACGACCACCGTGATCAGGCCTGCTGCGGTGCTGCGGCGATAGGTTGCCAAACGCACGGCGCGGGTATGGAAAGTCGCATCCATGAAGCTGGGATTGCGTGCTCCGGCGGTGGCTAGCGGCAGGTCGCGATCGCCGCTGACATGACTGCCATCGGCACCGAATACGGCATAAAACAGATCGTCGTGGCGGCTATTGCGCAGCACATCGATGACCTCGTCCGGCAGCTCGGCGTGAACCACGCCACTGCCGGGTTCGATGCGTACGTACGAACTCACCGCCAGCGCCGCGTCGGCCAACGCCTGATCGTAGGCTTCGCGCACGGGCGCCGCGCCCATGCGGTAATCGAGCAGTACGCCGGCGACCAGCAGCAGACTCAGCGGCGGCAATAGCAGCCACAGCAGGCGGCGCCGCACGGTGCCGATATGAGCAGAATCCGACGGTTTCATTTCTCGGTTTCCTCAGGGCGATAACCGAGGCCGTGCACGTGATCGGTCCGTGCGTCATGTGCCCTGCGAATCAACGCCGGCAAAGTCAAACTTTCTGCACGCAAACGCTGCATGAGGGGAAAACCATGCGCCACGAGCAGACCCCGACCGATCACGATCAGATCGAAATCTTCGTGTCCCCGCGCAGAGCGCGCGACGTGGGCACTGGCGAGGTGATCGACTGCGAAGCCGCGCGCAGCAAGGCCGCTGCGAATCGCATCTGCCACCAGGGCATTGTCCTCAACCATGAATACACGCATGCCACGAAGCATAACCTGTGACTGTCAAACAGCGTGCAATACTTTCCAGTTTAGGGTTGGAAACAGCGTCCAATAGTTTCCCCCCCTGTGTGTAACCATCCGGCTTTTTGCCGGGGGTATCTGGAGTGTTTTACATGGACATCATTTATGAAATACGCCGGCGCCATTTGGTGCAAAAGCA
>JAYVTP010000061.1:0-3279 GCA_043788685.1 Pseudolysobacter sp.
TTTGCGCAACAGGTTGCCGCGTTGCTGCACGCCTCGACGTTTCGCGCCTACACCGGCTCGGATGTCATCGGCGCCGAACTCGGTGGCGCGATGAAAAACGTGCTCGCCGTCGCCACCGGCGTGGCCGATGGCATGCAGCTCGGCTTGAACGCACGCGCCGGCCTGATCACGCGCGGCCTGAATGAGATGCTGCGCCTCGGTGTGGCGCTCGGCGCGCGTGCGGAAACCTTGATGGGCCTCGCCGGCCTCGGCGATCTGGTGCTTACCTGCACCGGCGATCTGTCGCGCAATCGCCGCCTTGGCTTGGCGCTTGGCTGCGGCACGTCGCTCAACGATGCGATCGCCGAAATCGGCCAAGTGGTCGAGAGCGTGCAGACGGTTGATGAAGTGATGCGGCTGGCGCATCGGCACCAGATTGAAATACCGATCAGCGCAGGCGTGCAACGCGTATTGCACGAGGAAATCACACCCGCCGAAGGTTTGCGCACCTTGCTCGCGCGCCAGCAGAAACCGGAATACACCGCGCCGCTCGCGCCCTGATTTTCTCGCGCCAAGAAACCTAGCTGCCGCCAGCGAATCCGCTTTGGCGCCACGCCTCGAACACCACCACGGCCACGGCATTCGACAGATTCAAACTGCGATTGTCGGGTCGCATCGGCAGACGCAGACGCTGCTCCGGCGGCAGGCTGTCGAGCAACTCCTGCGGCAATCCGCGCGTTTCCGGCCCAAACAGCACGGCATCGTTTTCGCGGAATTGTGTATTTGTATATAAAGTCGCAGAACGCGTCGACAGCGCGAATACCCGATCCGGTTTTATCGCGGCAAGAAACGCCGCGAAATCGTCGTGCGCATCGAGCGTGGTGAACTCGTGGTAATCAAGGCCGGCACGACGCAACTTGGCGTGATCGAGATCAAAACCCATTGGTCGGATCAGATGCAGGCGTGCGCCGGTATTCGCGCAAAGTCGAATCACGTTGCCGGTGTTCGGCGGAATTTCCGGTTGGTACAACACGACATGCAACATGCCGTGATTATTCGTCAGCGCGACGCTGGCGACAAGCGCCGTGGGCCGAGTTCATCGACAATATTCTGAATGTGAGGCCGCCGTTTGCCGGAATCACCGCGCTGATTCGATTGACTGCAGTCAGTATCTTATCGCGCGACGTTATTTTCCTGCGGCGACGTCGGGATCAATTTGCTCGCCTTGGAATACACCAGCGTGATTATTCTGCGTTTGTATCGGTCAGCAAGATCTCGGTGCGCGTAACACGCAGCGGTATCACCTTGATCACACTGTCATGGCCGACCATCACGATTTTCTGCAGCCACACCGCGGCCGGTTTCGGCGTCACCACGCGATGCGTTACCGCCCATGCGCCGAAGCTCGCAAACATCACCAGCGCCAGCGTTCCGCGTACCAATTGCATTTTCATGTTCATGACTTTTTCCTTGGCGCCGGATCGCCGTGTTGGTGGCAATCCTCCGATTTGATGATCTTTGCATTCTTTGTAATCGGTGCGTTGCAATCAGCTTGCCAACAACGCGGGCTTTCATCGATTACGAGAACATGGATGCAGAATCAGGCGCTTGGGTTGCATGACGGCATGAAAATAATTTCTGCCAGCTTGGCGTTCAACTGTCCGCGGACGGTCGTTGTGTCCGTTTACTGCGCGCCGCAAGTCTTGACCAAGGGTGCGGACTCGGCCTTGGCCAGTTCGCTCGCATCGACCGTCGCTTGGCGATCGGCGAGCGGAAACTCGACACGCGCAGTGAGATTTTTTCCGTCCGCGCCGCGAATGTTCAACAGCCCTTCAAAGCGCAGCAACTGGCGCGTGGCGATGTCGTAGCTGACATCAATATGCGGCAGCGCGAAGCTGTACCAGCTATCGATGGCCAGGCGGATCAGCATTTCGCCATGACCGACCGAAGGCTCGGAAATGCGCTTCACCTCGAACTCGTAAAAACGCATGCGGCTTGGCACCAGAAACGGAATGCTGACCGAATCGCCGTGCTGTAATTCCTGCCAATGGCGTTGCACGAACGTGTCGAATCCCGCGTCGATCACGCTGTCTTTTTCGGTCGGCAACGGCTGCACGTTTTCCGGTTGATCGTTACCGCGACGCATGAATATCTCACGGCCATTGCCGCCCTGGCGCACGCCTTCGCGATAGCCCAGGCGCGCATCATCGAGTTCAAAATCTGGCGCCTGCGCATCGCCACCGGCACGCACGTGTTTGCGCGCGAACACGCTGCCATCAGGACATTCATAAAGCACAACACGCTTATCCGCCGCGCTTGCATTCAGATAATGCACTTCGCGGAACAGCAAGCGATGATCATCCAGCGCGTACGCGTTGCCGGCGTAGCTGTGCGACACGACTGGCGTTTCGGCCTGCGCCATTACATTTTGCGTCGCGCATAAAACAACGGCGACAAACACGATACGCATGCGCTCACTCCCAGGATTCGATCACAACTTTACACGTTGACCCGATGAATTTTACGTCTACGTCGACCTCACAGATGCAGCGCACGTCCCACCGTTTAACGCGCAGTAATGCGGCGCAGGCAATATACTTCGCCATCTTTTGCATAACTCGAATACATGCCTCTTATCGCCATCAACGGCATTCAGCTGCATTACGAAACCTGCGGTGCCGGCCCGCCGCTGCTGTTGATCCACGGCCTCGGATCGAGCGGTGACGACTGGGCATTTCAGCAGCCGGATTTCGCCACGCATTTTCATTTGATCCTGCCCGATCTGCGCGGCTCGGGGCGCAGCGACAAACCGCGCGGCGCGTATTCGATCCAGCAATTCGCCGATGACTTGTGGAGCTTGCTCGACAAACTGCATATCGCAGAAATCACGATCGTCGGATTTTCCCTCGGCGGTGCGGTGGCATTGCAGATGGCCGCGGATCAATCGCGCCGTGTGCATGCGCTGGTGCTGGTCAACAGCCTGCCAAGTTATCGCATCAATCACTGGAAAAAATGGCTGGAGGCAAAGTTGCAGATCGGCCTCGTGCGCACGCTCGGCGTGCGGCGCACCGCGGCGCTGGTGGCGAAGCGCATGTTTCCGCACGAGCACCAGATTCCCATGCGCCAGCGCGTGGTGAGCGTGGTCGGCGCCAATCCGCGCCGCGCGTATCTGGCGACGATCAAGGCGCTGATCGGCTGGAGCGCAGCGCAGCATCTGCCGCGCATCAACTGCCCGACGTTGATCGTCGCGGCGGAATACGACTACACGCCGCTCGCGGAAAAACACGATTACGCGGCACG
>JAYVTP010000062.1:0-5032 GCA_043788685.1 Pseudolysobacter sp.
CCACCAGCGCGCGCAAGGCCTCGACTTCGCGCCGCGCGCCGCCGAACACATCCAGCGTGTAGGAAATATTCACCGATGCGTTGTACAGGCTGAACTCGCTATTGCCACCAGCTGCACCGCCGAGCTGCGCGGACGAAGCCTTCTCGCGTTGCGCGCCGAGTGAGCCGGTCACCGCCGGATAATAGGCAGAACCTACTTCAGCCCGCAGATTTTCTTGCGCCTGGCGCAATGATGCCTGCGATGCTTCAAGGGTGGGGTTGTGGGCCAGCCCGCGCTTGATCAGATCATTCAGCGCATCGGAATGAAATACCTGCCACCACAGCGCCGGAATATCCTGGCCGTCGATAAATTTTTGCGCAACACCGCCAGCGCCTTCGCTGCTTGCGGTTTTTCCGGCCAGCGGTGTTTCGGTGTAGCGCGAAGCCTCGGGCGCGGGGGGGCGCTGAAAATCAGGACCGACCGCGGCACAACCGCTCAGCAGCATCGCACTCAAAACCAGCGCGGAAAAGATCGGTGACACAGATTTTCGAGCATGGCATGGCTGTGCCGGAAGGCGAAATTGCAACAACATCGAAAGCCTCGTTTTGGTTATCAGTTCATAACCTGTTTGACGATATGCACCAGACAGTTTCCCCACTGTGATGCGGAATTCGGAGCAAAATAATACTGCCTAGTACAGGAATTGGGGCCGGCTTGGCGATGCACAAGTGCCAGCGACAAAAAAGATCATTTTGTTTGCATGATATTGCGCGGATTGATCTTTTTGTATGCCAGAAGTCACGCAACGACAGTCTGTTATCGCAATCACGCTATTGAATCACGACGACATCTCAAGCATCGAGACTGCATTCGCGTGCGAATCACCGAGTTGATTCAGTGCACCAGAAGAATCAACGGATGCGAAGCACGATATCGCGAATGTTATGCTGTGAATCCGCACCCACCACGCGTGCAGCGTCGTGTAACAATGTCTATATCATGAACTCTTCGCGCGTAGCGGGTCATGCGCGACTCGCGCCCTTGCTGGCCGGTCTCGCCATGCTTGGCCCGTTCTCCATCGATACGATGTTCCCCGCGTTTCCGCAGATCGGTGCGCAATTCGGCACCAATTCGCTGGCCGTGCAGCAAACCTTGAGTGCGTATCTTGGCGCGTACGCGTTGATGTCGCTGGTGCACGGGCCGCTGTCCGATACGCTGGGCCGGCGTCGCGTGATCATCGGCGGTCTGCTGATTTTTCTGCTGGCGTCGATTGGTTGCGCGCTCGCGCCGACCTTGTCGGTGCTGCTGGCGTTTCGTGTGTTGCAGGGTGCCTCGGCCGGCGTCGGCATGATTGTCGGGCGCGCGATCGTGCGCGATTGTTACGCCGGCGCAGATGCGCAGCGGCTGATGTCGAATATCACGATGATGTTCAGCATCGCGCCGGCGCTCGCGCCGATCATCGGCGGATGGGTGCTCGGGCTCGCTGGCTGGCATGCAATCTTCTGGTTTCTCACACTGTTTGCCGGGGCGATTCTGCTCGCGAGTTTTGCGCTGCTGCCAGAAACGCATGCGCACGAACATCGCGTTGGCATCTCGCCGCGCGGTCTGGTGCGCACCTATGGCGAAATTTTGCGTGATCCGTCATTTCAGCCGCTGGCGTTGTCCGGCGCGTTCAACTTCGGTGCGCTGTTCCTGTATATCTCCTCGGCACCGGCTTACGTGTTCGGGCTGCTGCATCTCGATGAACACAGTTTCGGCTGGCTGTTCGTGCCGGCGATCGGCGGCATGCTGTTTGGTGCGGTGCTGTCAGGCCGCATGGCCGGGCGCGTGAGTGCCGAGCGCACGGTGCGGATCGGTTATCAGGTAATGCTGGTCGCCGCCGCGCTGAGCATCGCGTTTGCATTGATTGCGCCGCAGCCGGTACTGCCGTGGTCGGTGCTGCTGATCGGCTTCGGCGCGGTCGGCATCTCGTTGTGTTCACCGACCATCACGTTGCTGATCCTCGATCGTTTCCCGCGCTATCGCGGCGCGGCGTCGTCGATGCAGGCAGTAGTCAGCTTGTTGTATTGCACCTTGCTGGCCGGCGTGATCTCGCCGCTGATTTCCGGCCATGAACTCTGGCTCGCCATCGGCGCCGGCACGCAGACCGTACTCGGTTTCGTGACGTGGTTATGGTTTTTGCGCGTCGGCAAGCGCGAGCTCGATGAACATAGCTGTGTCAGCGCCGAAACCGTCGCGATGCAGGAAGAAGCCGAACCGCAGGCCTGACATCCGCACGCGAAAAATCAGCGCAAAGCTGGCGACTGAAAAATGCACGTAACGCGCGACTGCTGTCGTGCCATGGGAGTGTGAAAGATGGAAGGCCGCATTCTTCATCCACGCTGAACCAGTCAGTGTCCTGGTCAGATTAGGCGTGGAAATATGCAATCATGGCCCGTACAAGATGCCAAGGCGCGGTTTGTTGTATCAGAGCTTCGCAAGCCGAAGCCACATGGCGCCGTATTGCAGTGGATCGAAGATATCTCGGACGTCGAGCTGCACATTTCGGCGGTAATGATTGGAGAAATTCAGCCTGGCATTGAGCTGATGCGTGAACAAGATGAGCCGAGGGCCATCGAACTTCAGTAGTGGCTGGAACTCGTTTCTGCTTCATTCAACGTGATTCCAATGGATGCAGGAGCGTTCAGGGCTGGGCTCGTCTCATGCACCGAAAGTCCGACACGCTCCATGAGGATGCGATGATTGCCGCCAGCGCGAGTTTGCATAAGCTTATCGTGGTGACTCGCAACGTTGCAGACTACAAGCACCTAGGTGTGAAAGTACTGAATCCGTTCGTCTCGTTCCGAAAATACCGCCTGGTGGATGGCGCTGGTCGGTGCCGCCTGACGCGGCGACAGAAAAACTGCCCTGATCGCGCCCGCATGTAGCGAGTCGATCAAGGGGCGAGGATGACGCGCTACAAAGTGGCGAACATGAGTCTGCGGCTATTGCCGGCATGCTTCCGCCGCCCAACACAATTTCATGCGAACGCGCTAAGCTGGCCGCAATGGAACGATGTGGATATCGGCGTGATGGCATCCGGCACTCTACCTAACGAACAGGCGTCCTGCGTCTCGCAAGAAGCGCTGTTTGTACTGGTCTACCAAGAGCTGCGCCGCATTGCGCGCGGACAACGCCGTGCCGTGGGCAGCCCGATCACGCTGGATACCACCGCGCTTGTGCATGAGGTGTATCTCAAGCTGCATGCCGCGCCCGAAGCAAAACCGATCGATCGCGTGCATTTTCTGTCGCTTGCCGCACGTGCGATGCGGCAGATTCTGGTCGATCATGCCCGCAGTCGTTCGCGCCTTAAGCGCGGTGGCCCGTGGAGCATCACCGGCCTCCGTGAAGACATGAGCGCGACCACCGACATGATCGATCTGGTCGCGCTCGATGGCGCGCTCGCACGCCTGACCGCACTCGATGCCCGCGTCGGACAACTCGTCGAATGGCGTGTATTCGGCGGCCTCGAAATGGCGGAAATCGCGCAACTGCAAAACCTTACCGAGCGCACCGTATTTCGCGACTGGCGCCGCGCGCGCGCGTTTCTGATACAGCAACTTGGGCTCGAAGAAACCACGCCGGACTAAGCATGGATACACATCGCTGGCAACGAGTGAGTGCGATTTTCGACGAGGCCGCGGAAGCGCCGCCTTCGGCACGCGCCGCACTGCTCGATCACCTGTGTGGCGCGAATGCCGAGCTGCGTCGCGAGGTGGAAGCGTTGCTCGCGGCCGATGCGCGCGCCGACGCCTTCGACAGCGACATGGATTCCGTGCGTGTCGCAGCGGCGAGCGATTGGGCCGCTTCCGCCACCGTCGAATCGCTGGCAAGCGGCGAGCGCATCGGTCCGTGGCGTGTCTTGCGCGAACTCGGTCGCGGCGGCATGGGCGTGGTGTTGCTGGCCGAACGCGCTGATGGTCAGTACGAACAACAAGCGGCGATCAAACTGATCAAGCGCGGCATGGACAGCGACGCGGTGCAGACGCGTTTTTTGCGTGAGCGGCAGATTCTCGCGCGTCTCGAGCATCCGCACATCGCGCGCCTGCTCGACGGCGGTATTGCCAGCGATGGCCGACCCTATTTCGCGATGGAATATGTCGACGGCTTGCCACTTCTGGACTATTGCGCGCAGCACAATCTCTCGCTGCAAATGCGCATAAGTATATTTATGGATATTTGCGCAGCGGTGCAGTTTGCGCACGGCCAGTTGGTGGTGCATCGCGATATCAAGCCGTCGAATATTCTCGTGACCGCCAGTGGCAGTGCCAAGCTACTGGATTTCGGCATCGCCAAACTGCTCGATGATTCACTCGACGCCCAAATAAATGCGACCGTCGATGCCGCGCAACATCCACTGACCTTGGCGTATGCCGCACCCGAACAGTTGCGCGGCGAGCCGGTCGGTATCGCCACCGATGTGTATGCGCTCGGTGGCGTGCTGTACGAATTGCTGACGAGTGCGCGACCGTTCGATCTAGGCGATACGCCGACGCTGGACGAACTGCAACGAGTGTTCGATGCCACCGCGCCACCCGCACCCAGTACGCGTTGCAGTTCCGCTTCGCCGGTGTCGGCGCAAAACCTGCGCGGCGATCTCGATATGATCGTGCAGATGGCGATGAAACGCGATCCGCAACGACGTTATTCCACGGTCGAGGCATTTGCCGCAGACCTGCGTCGTTATCTCGGTGGACGGCCGATCACCGCGCGTCGCGACAGCCGCGCATATCGCATCGGCAAGTTTGTCGCGCGTCATCGTGCCGGCGTTGCCGCGAGTCTGTTCGGCATGATCGCCTTGATCGCCGCGCTCGGCATGGCGGTGTGGCAGGCGCGTGCAAAAACGCGCGAAGCGCAGGCGTCGCAGGAGGTCACGGCATTCCTGGTCGGCCTGTTCGCCGGTTCCGATCCGACGCACTCCGGCGGTGCTGCGATCAGCGCGCAGGATCTGCTCGATCAGGGCGCGAAACGTTTGCAGGGAAAACTGGAAAACGAGCCGATGTTGCGCGCGCGT
>JAYVTP010000063.1:0-2224 GCA_043788685.1 Pseudolysobacter sp.
CTTTGACATCGGAAAACTCCCGAAAATTTGCGGCATAGGCAGTTGTATTTGTCTGCGCAGCAGGCAACCACTGCAACCACACACAAACACATACAAACATACGCAATAGCAAACGGTGACGTCACGCTCTTTTTATTTCGGTGTAGAGCACTCTACTGCTTCCCAACTGGTTTCACTCACTCTTGAACACATCATGACGATCGCTTTGATAAAAATGCAGCCCGCTGACCAGATACATGCAGCGTCGGCGGTTCGTATACGGAAATTGGTGGCGTTGTTTTTTACTGCCATCGGATGTGCGTTTTTCTCGCTGTTCACGATATCTGCGCATGCTTTACCGTTGCCAACCGACTGTATTGAGGATGGCGGTCAAACGATTTGCGAAAAGCCGACAGCGTCGGATTGGCGATATCGGGCGTGCGACGAAAACGGCGCAGACGTGTATTCGCGTGGTTATGCCTGGTGCACCTCCAATGGCGGCACCTATTACGGCATATACCAGGGCTGTATAGGTGGCACTGCACCAGACGACTCCAATATTTATCCACGAGCACAAGCATTTGCAAATGCGCTCCATGCTAGCTGTTCGGGTATCGATTCCGGCTGGGGACAGTCGGTTACCTCCAATACGTGCTACAGCGGAAGCCCGGTCGTGAACAGTGGCTTTGTGGTGGAAGACTACCGACGTTTCAGCTTTACCTGTTCGCCTTCCGGATCGGAGGTGGTCACGGGAAATCGGTCCCGAATGCTAGTTTGCCCAGCCGGCTACAGCGAAAAAAGAGTGGGGAGCAACCTTCAGTGCGTACGCCCGGCCGAGTGCTGCACCGTCGCTGGGATCGGCAATCCGATTTCGCCCGCCAGTGGCGTCAAAACGCAGATCGAAACGGATTATCAGCATCGGTCCGGGCTTGCCTTTACACGGTATTACCATTCATTTCGATTCAAAGATCCTGCTGCAGTTGGCGACGCATCGACGAGCCAGCTCGGCTCGGTCTGGCGCTCCAACTATGATCGGCGCATCGCTGCAATCCCCAACTCGGCTTATGTCAGCGCGGCTTTGCTGACACCAACTGGGCGCATACAGTATTTCGATAAAGCCGGTAAGGAAATTATTCATCTGGGCAGTAGTAAAAATAGCTTGATCGTTTCTGCTTCCGGTTATGTGTATCAACTTGCAGACCGCACCGAGACCTATGATCTGTTGGGCAGGTTAATGGTTGTGACTTTATTGAACGGGCAGTCACAAACACTTTCTTACTCAACGGCAGCGACCCCCATCTCAATCGCGCCACGTGCAGGCTTTTTGATCAGCGTTACCGATAATTGGGGTAACCAAATTCGCTTCACCTATGATGCGCAAGCCCATCTGATCAGCATGATCGACCCGGCTGCAGGAATTTATCAATATGCGTATGACGAGGCTAGTTCGTTTGTTTCTCCCGGCGCAAAACCAACCGGCAATTTGACCAGCGTAATTTATCCCGATGGGAAAAAACGGCAGTATTGGTATAACGAGGCGGCGCAAACAGGCAATGTGAATTTGCCGCAAGCGCTAACCGGCATCACGGATGAAAACGGTGTGCGGTTCGCCAGCTATACCTACGACGCGAATGGCAGAGGTACAGTGACCGAGCACGCAGGCGGTGTCGAGCGATACAGTATTGCATACACCTCTGGCGGTGCATTCCAATCGAGCGCGCAAACCACGGTTATCGATCCGTTGGGTACCTCGAAAACAGTCGGCTATCAACAGATAACGGGTGTATTCAAGCCCATCAGCGAAACACAGGCACCTGGAGCAGGAAGCGCGGCCGCATCGAGCAGCATTAACTACGATGTCAACGGCAACGTCGCAACGCGTGTCGACTTCAACGGTGTCGTAACAACATATCAATATGATCTGAATCGTCAACTTGAAGTTCGTCGTGTCGAAGCGGCCGGCACACCACAGGCCCGCACGATCAGCACAGAGTGGCATCCGGTATTGAGATTGCCAGTGCGTATCGCCGAACCTAAGCTGCAGACCATACTGACATACGATGCGTCAGGCAATTTGCTGACACGCACATCGCAGGCGACAAGCGATGCTACCGGCGCGCTAGCATTTAGCGCGACATCAGATGGGGCGCCGCGCACCTCGACTTATACCTACAACGGGATTGGTCAAGTGCTGACCATGACCGGCCCGCGTACCGACGTGGTGGACAAGACGACAGTGACTTAC
>JAYVTP010000064.1:0-4534 GCA_043788685.1 Pseudolysobacter sp.
AACGTTTCTCACCGTTTCCGGCCAGCTCAACGTCGAGGCGTATTGCCTATCCTTAAGCAAGGTCTATACCTTTGGCCCGACCTTCCGCGCCGAGAACTCGAACACCACGCGCCACCTCGCCGAGTTCTGGATGATCGAGCCGGAAATCGCGTTCGCCGATTTGAACGACGATGCCGATCTGGCCGAGGATTTTCTCAAGTACATTTTCAAGGCGGTGCTCGACGAGCGCGGCGACGACATGGGTTTTTTTGTCGAGCGCCAGGAGAAAACCGCGATCAGCCGACTCGAAACTTTCATCGCGGCACCGTTCGAGCGCATCGACTACGGCGAGGCGATCAACATCCTGCAGAAATCCGGCAAGAAATTCGATTATCCGGTCGAATGGGGCCTGGATCTGCAAACCGAACACGAACGTTTCCTCGTCGAAAATCACGTCGGTCGGCCGGTCGTGGTGATGAACTATCCCGAACACATCAAGGCGTTCTACATGCGCTTGAACGATGATGGCAAAACCGTCGCGGCGATGGATGTGCTTGCGCCCGGCATTGGTGAAATCATCGGCGGTGCGCAGCGCGAAGAACGTCTCGATGTGCTCGATGCACGCATGACGCAGTTCAAACTCGACCCCGCGCATTACCAGTGGTATCGCGATCTGCGCCGCTACGGCACGGTGCCGCACGCGGGTTTTGGTCTCGGTTTCGAGCGGCTGGTGGTGTATATCTGCGGCCTGACCAATATCCGCGATGCGATCCCGTATCCGCGCGTGCCAGGCAGCGCGGAGTTTTAGCAAATACAAGCCCGCAAGCTTTGCGCTATCTTTATTTTCTGCAGGAGCAATCCATGATCGACCATACCGGCGTGCGCGTCAGCGACTTCGCCCTGAGCAAGAAATTTTACGCCGCGGCCTTGGCGCCGATCGGCTTTGCCCTGCTCAAGGAGTTTCCCGCCGCGTTGACCGGCGGTGATGATGTCGCGGGTTTCGGCGAGCCGCCCAAACCGGAATTCTGGTTGCACGGCGCCGAGCCGAATTATCCACGCGTGCATGTTGCGTTTCGCGCCAGCAGTCAGGCCATGGTCGATGCGTTTTACACAGCAGCGATCAAAGCTGGTGGTCGCGACAACGGCGCACCCGGAACGCGCGCGCATTACCACGCCGGCTATTACGCCGCGTTTGTGCTCGATCCCGATGGACACAATATCGAAGTCGTATTTCATGCCAGCTAACATGAACTTCGGCGCCTCCACGCACTGATCGACTTCTCTCCTGCGGCCATCCGATGAACACCCTTCCCGCCTCGCCCAAGCCACGTTCCGCTGCCTTCATCTTCGTTTTCATCACCGTCGCGCTGGACATGCTCGCACTCGGCGTGATGGTGCCGGTGCTGCCGAAACTCGTGACCGAATTCAGCGGCGGCAATGTCGCGCAGGCCAGCGTCGTGGTCGGCATATTCGGTTTTGCATGGGCGGCGATGCAGTTTTTCTTCTCGCCGGTGTTGGGCTCGTTGTCGGATCATTTCGGACGCCGCCCGGTCATCGTGCTGTCGAACCTCGGCATGGGCCTGGATTATCTGTTCATGGCGATGGCGCCGTCGTTGTGGTGGTTGTTTATCGGCCGCCTGATCTCCGGTATCACCGCGGCCACCTATTCGACCGCAGGCGCCTACATCGCCGATGTCACGCCGCCCGAGCAGCGCGCGGCGAAATTCGGCCTGCTCGGTGCGGCTTTCGGCCTCGGATTTGTGCTCGGCCCGGCGCTCGGCGGCGTGCTCGGCGGCATCGACCTGCGCCTGCCATTCTGGGTTGCGGCAGGTTTGAGTCTGGCGAATGCGGCGTACGGATTTTTTGTTCTGCCGGAATCGCTGCCGCGCGAAAATCGCGCGCGCTTTCATTGGCGCAGCGCCAATCCGATCGGCGCGATGGCGTTTCTGCGCCGCCATCCGCTGCTGCTCGGCCTTGCCGTCGCAGGTTTCCTGCAGCGCATCGCGCATGAATCCCTGCCTAGCGTGTTCGTGCTGAATACCGAATACCGATTTGCGTGGAGCAGCGCCACCACCGGCCTGTTTCTCGCGGCAATCGGATTGGCTTCGATGGTCGTATCGGCGTTACTGGTTGGGCCGGTGGTCAAGCGCCTCGGCGAACGTTGGGCGCTGTACATCGGCCTGGCGTTCGGCGCGCTCGGATTTGCGCTGTACGGTATCGCGCCAAACAGCCTGGTTTTCATGATCGGCCTGCCGCTGCTGGCGATGTGGGGCCTGTGCGGACCGGCGCTGCAAGGCCTCATGACACGTCATGTCGAACCGTCCGAGCAAGGCCAGTTGCAAGGCGCACAGGCCAGCCTGATGGGCGTCGCCGGCATGATCGGGCCATTGTTGTTCACGCAGACATTTGCCGTGGCGATCGGCGAAAACGGGTTACTGCATTTCCCCGGCGCACCGTTTGTGCTGGCCGCACTGCTGGTGGCCGCTGCGTTGCTCGCTGCGTGGCTGACGCTGCGCAAAACCTGAACCCGCCACGCTGAGGCTGTTCCGTTTCATCGTCTCTCGGCCGGCTCATATCTCTCAGTCATAAGCGCATAACAACATATTGTTTCCGGCGCCGCGCGCGCGCGCGCAAAATTCGTCATCCTCAGTGTTTGGACGTCTATACGGCCATGAGTTTGACCCCCGCTATTCACGCGCTGCTGCCACTTTCAGAAGAAAAATCGAGTCTGCTGACCTCACTGCTGGACGGCCTCGACGCCGCTGCGCTGCATTGGTTGTCCGGCTATGCGGCCGGCCTCGCGGTGCGCCGCCCGGCCGAGCTGCATGCGTTGCCGACGCCCGCCGCTGCCGCGCAGAATGCGCCGATCTTGAGCATCGTCTACGGTTCGCAGACCGGCAACAGCCGGCATCTGGCCGAGCAACTCAAGCGCGAAGCGGAAGCCAGCGGACTCGGCGTACGTCTGCGGCGCGCAGGCGAATATCCGTTGCGCGAACTCAAGAACGAGCGCCTGCTATATCTCATCATCAGCACGCAGGGCGACGGCGATCCGCCCGATGATGCGCGCGGCCTGGTCGAACATTTACTGTCGAAACGTGCGCCGGAACTCAAGCAACTGAGCTTTGCCGTGCTCGCGCTCGGTGATTCGAGTTATCCGAAATTCTGCGAGACCGGGCGCCTGCTCGACGAGCGCCTCGCCGCACTCGGCGCAACACGCGCATTGCCGCGGGTCGATTGCGATCTGGATTTCGAGCGCGATGGCAAACCGTGGCTGATTCGTGCGTTGAACTCGGCACGCGAACAACTCAGGCCCGTCGCCGCCGTCGCCAGTATCAAAACTCTGCGCAGTGTCATCGGTACAGCGCCGTTTGGTCGCGACAATCCGTTCCGCGCCGAGGTGCTCGCAAGCCAGCGCATCACCGGTCGCGACGCGCAAAAAGACGTGCGCCATATCGAGTTGTCACTGGCCGATTCCGGCCTGACTTATTCGCCCGGCGATGCGCTCGGCGTCTGGCCGCAGAATCCCCCTCAGCTCGTCAGCGAATTGCTGCAGACACTGAAACTCGATGGCACCAACGAGGTTGAATTCGAAGGTCGGCGCCTGCCGCTGTCGCGCTGGCTGGGTGGCGAACGCGAGATCACGCGACTCGCGCGTCCATTCTTGGCAACCCACGCCGCACATGCGGGCAGTACCGAACTGAATCGCTTGCTGGCACCGGCGTCACGCGATGAACTCGCCCCGCTACTGCGCGATTACCAAGTGATCGACGTGCTGCGTCAATGGCCGGCATCGTGGAGCGGCGAGGAACTGGTCGCGAGTTTGCGCCGCCTCACACCGCGCCTGTATTCGATCGCGTCGAGCCAGAAACTGGTCGGCGACGAAGTGCATCTGACCTTGGGCACGATCGACTACCAAGCGTTCGGCAGTCGCCATGTTGGCGCTGCATCGAATTTTCTCGCGACGCTCGATGACGATGGCCGCGCGCCGGTGTATGTCGAAAGCAACGAACGCTTTCGCCTGCCTGCAGATACAAGCCGCGACATCCTCATGATCGGCCCCGGCACGGGTGTCGCGCCGTTCCGCGCGTTCGTGCAGGAACGCACTGCGATCAACGCCAGCGGTCGCAACTGGCTGTTTTTCGGCGAGCAGTATTTCGCCAGTCAATTCCTCTATCAGCTCGAATGGCAGGACGCGCTGAAGAAAGGCCAACTGCATCGGCTGGATCTGGCTTTCTCGCGTGATCAGGCGCAGAAAATCTACGTGCAGCAACGTCTGCGCGAGCAAGGCCGCGAGGTCTGGGACTGGCTCGAAAACGGCGCGCATCTGTACGTGTGCGGCGACGCCACGCACATGGCGCCCGATGTGCATGCGGCGCTGCGCGAAATCGTGATCGAACACGGCGGCAACTCGAGCGAAGACGCCGACGATTATCTGGCGCGGCTTTCGCAGCAAAATCGCTACGCCCGCGACGTGTATTGAGAGCAGCATGAGCACCCGCGAAATACCAACACCCGCACCGCTATCTGCCGTCGAAATCATCAAGAGCAAAAGTCG
>JAYVTP010000065.1:0-7925 GCA_043788685.1 Pseudolysobacter sp.
CACTCGGCCACACCACGCCGCTGCAAGCGCTGCGCGCCTGGCGCAAGGATCGCCCTGAGCTGTTTGTCAGACATGTCAAGAATCAGACGGGACTAGACAAATAGCCTGCTCGATATGCATGGCCATGCCGTTGAACGGAGTTCCGCTCAAAGCGGCGAGACTGGCCCACGGCGTCATCGGCGGACCTCCGGTTTGAACCGCCAGGTTGCCCTGATTGATACCCGACTCGGCCCACTGCCAACCATTCTGCGGGAAGCCACTGCCGGCATTGATATCGGGATAAGCCACGGCCCAATAAACGCCCGGTGAAAGATGCGTATTCGGCGCGCCGGCCTGTGCCAGATCGAGCTGAATGGTGTCGTTGACCACACTTATTCCTGCCGCACCCACGGTCGTGTCGTACTGCCATGTGGTGACGGTGTCGCCGCTATCGGTAATCGGATCAGTACTCGGCACGCCGAACGCATTCGGGTAAATACGAAAATGGATCGGCGTCCCTGTCAGGCTTACCAACGACGCGCCAGTGCTAGCGCCGGAAAAACTCATGCGGCGCAGATTGGTTTGCGGATCGGTAACCGAAAAATCGTCTGCGGTGAATATGCCGACGCCGATATCCGGCGAATAGGTTGATCTGGAAAAATGCGGGAAAACGGATTTGATCGGCTGATCCAGAATCACGATGTTGTAGATCGGCGCCGCATCGACAAAATTCGCATTGCTGATATTCAACAACGGCCCACCCGTATTCTGGATCAGCAATACGCCGTCCTTGCTGGTGGATCCCGCGGGAATCGCAATCGACAAGGACGCATCAGTCGATAACGATGTCGGTGGGATCGCGATGGCGATCGGCATATGCAATACCGGGCTGCCATCATCCGGGGCGAACAGCATTTCGCCGAAATGATAACTCGCATCGGATGCATATCCAGACGCATCGAGCGTAATATTGATAGTGATATTGGCGTTTGCTGCGAGTAGAAAACTCGCGGGCGCGATCGTTCCGGTCACGCCGCTCAAGCTCGCCGTCCAGTTGACGCTATGACCCAGCGTGCTGCGAGCGGCGCGCGTGAAAACACAACTATTCTGACTGGCGGTTGGACCGCTCACGGTGATGCAGCTCGAATTCTGCATGCTCGGTAGATTCAATTTTCTGACGTTGCCGCCGATCTTGCCCGGATCGGCCGCGGAAAATCGCTTGCCGGTTTCGTCGAGCACCAGCCCGGCGCGGCTGGCAACAAACGCCTGAATACGCCCGGCGCCGCGATCAAAGGCATTGCTGGCAGTGACGCCACTTGCCTGCGTTGCCGTGGTCAAGCCGACTTCCTTCGCTGTCATCATCAGCGCCGACTTGACCTCGATCGGGGTCCAGTCCGCATGCAATCCGATCAACAACGCAGCCGCCCCCGCGACATGCGGGCTGGCCATCGATGTTCCGCTCAAAACATTCACGCGGCCCGGGCCACCCGCTGTACCATCGTTCATTACCGCAGCGAGAATCCATTCGCCCGGCGCCTGCACTTCCGGCTTGATCACGTCGAAGTTGGCCGGGCCCATGCCGCTGTTGGCATCGAGTTGGTCGGGAATCGCGCCGGGCTGGTTGAAGTTCAGTGGCAGCCGCGTTTCAGGTGTCGAATATATCGATCCCAACGGGCCGCCGCTATGCATGCTCGCGGCCACCGACATGACCCAGGGTTCTTGATGAATTACCGACCTCGGAATTCTGCCATCGACATAAGCGCCGCCGCTATTTCCGGCAGCGGCGGCAATGAATATTCCTGCGTTGGTCGCCGCCAGAAACGCCTGCGAGCCCGCATCGCTCCACGGCGAGGTACCGCCGGAGATGGAAAAATTCAACACATCGACTATGCCATCGGCGATTGCCTGATCGATCGCTGCGGTGGTGGCCGATAGCGGGCAACCGATCAGCTCATCGCCGCACGCGCGATAGATCACCAGATTGGCATGCGGCGCAACGCCGGCCATACGCGTGGTATAGCTGGCCAATCCAGGTAGAACGAAAGGGTTCGGATCGACATACGTGGCCACACGATTATTGCCCGCCGCGGTACTGGCGGTATGGCTGCCGTGACCAACGCTGTTCGGCCCGCTCGGATCTTCGACACTGAACGGATGCGCCGCCGAGCCGTCGTTCAGCTCATCGTGAACACCGATCACCTTGTTGTTGCATCCGGCAATACTGATGCCCGGCACATTGCATTGGCCGATGAATTGGCCGCTGCCGAGCGGATTGAGAATGCTGTGGCCCGCATCGTCCTGCGCCGAAAACGACGGGCTGGCGCTGTTGTAGCCGGAGTCAATGACACCGACCACGACACCGTCGCCGCGATAACCAGCGCTGGTGTCGAACCCACTCGCGAACAAGGAATCCTGGCCCGCGGGCGTTCCCCACCATAGCGATGCGGCGCCGATAAATCCTGGTCCCAAATCGGTGCTCATCGGATACGAACGATCTTCCTCGATCGTCAGCACATCGGGTAGTCTCGCCACGATGGTCGTTTCTTGCGGCGTGAGATCGAGCACCAGCGCATTCAACGCGTGCTGCATTTGGTGCACCGGAACAATCTTGCGACCCAGCGCATTTTTCATTGCCAGCAAATCATCCGATTGCCGATTCTGCAAATACGCGACATAGGCCAGTGCCTGCGCACTGCGGACATCCAGGCGCTGCCGCGCGTTTGTCGCAGTGGAGGACGGGATGACTGTAAAGCCCAGCGGCGTGATGTTGCCGCGCGCATTGATGCCGTCATACAGCGCAACGGGTTTTTCGACCAGTCGCACAATATAGCGCTGCGTGTTTTGCAAGGTTGTCGACGTTGCCTCAGCGTGCGGCAGTGGCCGCGCGGGGCTCGGTATGCGCGTATCAGCCAGCGAACCCGCGGCAGCCAATACGGCCGCGATGGCGAGTGAGAATGGCAAATATTTTCGGCGAAATAGTTTCATCACAAAGGTGCCTGCTGACTCGTGATTGCAAGAGCGGTGCTCACGGCGCGTATCGAAGTTTTATGCGCCACTTCTCCCGACGCATCTTGCGCGTGTGTCATTAGACGCTCGATCAATGCGGAACCGAACGTGACGAGCCGCATGAAATTTCTCACGCATCGCCAACGCAATGACGCATTGGCCGACATCCCGCGATAAACGCGTGCGAACCGGAAAAATCCTTCCTGCCAGCGCTAAAGCATTACAATATTGCATCACGCGAAATTCGCGCCTGCTCCCTTCCCGGTCATCGCATGCCTCTAGTTACCCTGCAAAATCTCGATTACAGCGTCGGCGGCCCGTTGCTGCTCAAACAAATCAATCTTGCCATCGAACCGAACGAACGCGTCTGCGTGGTCGGGCGCAATGGCGCCGGCAAGTCGACACTGCTCAAGCTCATCGCCGGTGAAATCCGACCGGATGATGGCGAAGTGCGCGTGCAATCCGGCGTACGTATTGCGCGGCTCGCGCAGGAAGTGCCGCAGAACGCGAGCGGTAGCGTGTTCGATGTGGTGGCCGAAGCACTCGGCGATATCGGCGCGTTACTCGCGCAATATCACCATCTGATTCACGAGCTCGAACACGACGGCAATGCCGACGAGCTCGGTGAGGTGCAAGCCAAGATCGAGGCGCAGCACGGCTGGACATTGGAGCAACGCGTAACTCAAGTGTTGTCGCGTTTGTCGCTACCCGAAGATATCGATTTCAGTGCGCTTTCCGGCGGCATGAAGCGTCGGGTTCTGCTTGCGCGTGCGCTGGTCGTGCAGCCCGATTTGCTTTTGCTGGACGAGCCGACCAACCATCTCGATATCGCCGCGATCGAGTGGCTCGAAGATTTCCTGCGCAGCTTCGGCGGCAGCCTGTTGTTCATCACCCATGACCGTGGTTTTTTGCGCCGACTCGCCACACGCATTGTCGAGGTGGATCGCGGCAACATCACCAGTTGGCCTGGCGACTACGAAAATTATCTGCGCCGTCGCGAAGAACGCCTGCATGCTGAAGCGCAGGCCGATGCGTTGTTCGACAAGAAACTCGCACAGGAAGAAGTCTGGATTCGTCAGGGCATCAAGGCACGCCGCACGCGCAACGAAGGCCGCGTGCGTGCGCTCGAAGCGCTGCGCGAGGAACGCTCCGAACGCCGCGAACTCGGCGGCAACGTGCGCATGGAAGTAACCGCGACCAAGTCCTCCGGCAAGATCGTGATCGACGCCGAGCACATGAGTTTTGCTTACGCCGATCGCACCCTCGTCAGCGATCTGACCTGCAAGATTCTGCGCGGTGATCGCATCGGTATCGTCGGTCCGAACGGCGCCGGCAAGACCACATTGATCAAACTCCTGCTCGGTCAGCTCGCGCCTATCAGCGGCACGGTCAAGGTCGGCACCAATCTCGAACTCGCGTATTTCGATCAGCATCGCAGTATTTTGCGCGAAGACTGGACCGCGCTTGACAACGTCGCCGAAGGCCGCGAGTTCATCGAGATCAATGGTGCGCGCAAGCACGTGATGGGTTATCTGCAGGATTTTCTGTTCACGCCCGACCGTGCGCGCGCGACGATCAGCGCGTTGTCTGGCGGCGAGCGCAATCGCCTGTTGCTGGCCAAGCTGTTCGCCAAGCCGTCGAATTTCCTGGTGATGGATGAACCGACCAACGATCTGGATATCGAGACCCTGGAACTGCTTGAAGAATTGCTCGGCGAGTATCAGGGCACGTTGTTACTGGTATCGCACGATCGCGAATTTCTCGACAACGTCGTCACCAGCGTGCTTGCACTCGAAGGCCACGGCCAGGTGCGCGAATACGTCGGCGGTTATGCCGACTGGCTGCGTCAGCGCGGCACACGCGAATCGCGTATAAAAGTACAGAATGCGGAAAAAGCTACAAGTACAGAAAAATCGACGCCCGCCGCTGCAACCATCGCGACGCCAGCGCCAGCCAAACGCAAGCTCAGCAACAAGGAAGCGCGCGAGCTTGATCAATTGACCAAACGCATCGCCGAATTCGAGCAACGCATCGCCGAGCTCGGTGCAAAAATTCAGTCACCGGAATTCTATCGCCAAGGCGCGGCTGCCGTGGTCGCCGCAAACGATGAACTGGCCTTGCAGCAGGCGCAGCTCGATCAGGCGTTTGCGCGTTGGGAAGAGCTGGAAAGCTGAGCCTTTGTACGAGCCGGCGTTTCGGCGACCAGTCGTCATTTCGGTAACGCAAAAAAACCCAGTACCGCGACGAAGCTAAACCTGCCAGAGAAAATAGACAATAAAAGAAGCCATCATCCCAGCGAAGGCTGGGATCCAGTTCTCCTACCCGACGCCTCAAGAACTGGATCCCAGCCTGCGCTGGGATGACGAGCGTAAGAAAAAATGCCTGTTCAGGCGAAACGTCGCCACGAGAATCAACGCGACGATAGCGAGCAGACCCCACCAACTCATCGCCGGCAAAATCGTCGGCTCGACATACACCACCGGCGCCAGCGTGATCGCGGCGTATTCAGCCGTGGCGTCCGATATCGATGCATCCAGCGCTCCTGCGGCGGAGGGTGCAGACACCAGCGCCACGCTGCCGCTATTCGGCGCCTGATCGGCGTCAAAACCGAAGGCATACAGCGTGCCCCAAGCGAGTTCGTTGCCGGTCGGCGATTGCCACACGATACGCCCATCCGCGACCGTGACGGCCCAGTCGTTGGCAGCATTGGCATCGGCATCCGCGAATGTCAGATTGCTGATATTCACTCCAGCGGCAAGCGGTATCGAAAACCGGCTGAAGCCCACGTTCGACAGCAATTTCAGGCCTTGCGGATTCACGCTTAAATCGCCCGTGGCATGCGCCGGATCGAGCACGGCGTGCGCAAAATCGACGTTCATCACGGCGTAATCATAGTGGTATTTTCCGCCGCCAAGCGCGTGCGTGCGCACAGCGATCCGCGCACGTCCTTCGGGCGTGGCGATCTCGATATTGTCGCTATCGATCGCGACCACCGCGGGCGGTGGCGACCATGCGTTAACGACCGGACCGCCGTTCAGATCGCCGCTATCGAATTGCCAGATCGAGCTTATGCCATCGCCACCAAGCACTTTGTGGAAATTCGACAGCGTGCGATAACCCATGCTGCTGTAAGGGCTTTGTGCATCACGAATGACATACCAGTATTCGAAAAAATATTGCGCTCCCGCATTCAGCGCCGGCGCGATGTCGCTTTCGCGCACGACCATGTGGCGGTGCGGATCGACGCTGCCGTAGTCGCCACTCGGAGCGGCGTTTTGACCGCTGCAGGTCGGATCGAAAATCGAGCCGCAACGTCCCCACTGGCCGGTCGACGGCACGATTTCATTACGCGGGCCGAGGTAATCCTCGAAGTCGTTGGTCGCGCCGCTGTAGTTATCCTGGCAAGTCGGATACACCACGCTCGGCGCATGGCCGGGATCGCAGCTGCATTGGAAATTCACGCTGTAGAACGCGTGCTTGGCGGCTGAAACGCCGATCTGCCTGGTAGCGCCATTGGCATCGACACGATACAGATTCCACACCAGATACGGATGCTGATCATTGTTGTACGGCGGCTGCGGCTGCCCGTGATTGGCGGCGTTGAACATCGCATTCCACGCCACCGAGCTCGTACCGATATTCTGCAGCGAGGCATCCGGCGCCAGCACCACCAGACCATCGGTGCTATCGGGCGTGCAGTTGCTGAAGCCAGCATCGGTCGGAATTTTGCAGCGCTCGAAATTGATCTGATCAGGCACACCACCAGTGAGATCGCCCTTACCGTAGATCAACGCGATATCGGCCTTGTTGGTCGGCGATTGCCATGCGTAGCTCGTCGCGCACATCGGCAGCGCTGATGCGGATTGCGCTGTCCTCGCGAGCACAGGCGCATGCACTACCGATATCGAATCGAGCGCACCGATGACCATATTCGCAAATTCGGGACGCCCCAAAGCCCCCGCGAATTGCGTCGACAAACGCAGGTTCATATTGGTCAGGCTCAACGTTTGGCCATCCGCGCCAATGGCATAATGCGGATGATCGAGGCCAAACCAGACTCGACCCGCATGATCGACAACCTGCATGCCGAACCCGCTGCCCGGCGCGGGCTGCAACTCGAAACCACGCAGATCTGCGCTACCGTTGCTGAATTGCAGAATGAAGCCGCCGACATGTTGCAAGCCACCGCCAGTCAGCGCAGTGACTTCTGCGCCACGCGCGGAAAATTCGAGTGCGCGTTGCGTAGAACCGGCGAACGAAATCTGCCGATACGCGTCGCCGCGATGTTGCGGTGGCACGCTCACGGCGTTTTCAGTCTGGACAACTTTTATGCCGAGCGGGCCGAGCAGATCCTGGTTGAAATACCAAGTGGTTTGCGACGCCGAACTGGTCCAATGATCAGACGTACTGGCGCGTTGCGAAGCACTAGTCGGTGCGCTCGCTTGCGCCGCTGAATGCAAAAATACCAGCACGAAAAAAAGCGTGGCGAACATTCGCGCAACGGATTTCATTTCGAGTCACGCGGCGCCATCAACTGCGACAAAATGCCTTCATACAACATCGGTAATCGCTCCAATTCGTCGAGTGCGATATGTTCGTCGATCTGGTGGATGCTGGCATTGGTGGGCCCGAGCTCCACGACTTCGGCACCGAGCGGCGCGATGAAACGCGCGTCGGACGTGCCGCCGCCGGTATCGGCAAGCGGTGTGATGCCGATCTGCGTTTCAACGGCATGATTCACCGCTTTGCGCAACACACCATCGCGTGTCAGGAATGGCTCGCCGGATAAATTCCACTCAAGTGAGTAATCGATTTCGTGGCTTTGCAGAATAGCTGCGACACGCGCCTGCAAATCCTCAGCGCGACTGGCCGTGCCGAAACGAAAATTGAACTGCAGATCGAGCCGTCCGGGAATCACATTGCCAACGCCGGTGCCGGCG
>JAYVTP010000066.1:0-1876 GCA_043788685.1 Pseudolysobacter sp.
CCGAGCATGCCGAGCTTTTCTTCGATCAATTCGTAACCACGGTCGATGTGATAAATGCGATCAACCGTGGTGTCGCCTTTCGCCACCAGTCCGGCCAGCACCAGCGACGCCGAGGCACGTAGGTCGGTCGCCATCAGCGGCGCGCCGGTCATGCCTTCGACGCCCTGGATGATCGCGGTATTGCCTTCGAGGCGGATATTCGCACCGAGCCGCTCGAGTTCATGCACATGCATGAAGCGATTCTCGAACACCGTTTCGGTAATCACACCAACGCCTTCGGCGATCGAATTCAGCGCGGTGAACTGCGCCTGCATATCGGTCGGAAACGCCGGGTAAGGTGCGGTCGTCACGTTGACCGCCTTGGGTTTGCGACCGTGCATATCGAGCTGAATCCAATCTTCGCCGACGGTGATATCGGCGCCGGCTTCCTCCAGCTTGTGCAACACCGCGTCGAGCGTTTTCGGACGCGCGCGCTTGGCCAGCACGCGGCCGCCGGTGATCGCACCGGCGACGAGGAACGTACCGGTTTCGATACGATCCGGCAGCACGTCATAGGACGTGCCGTGCAGGCGCTCGACGCCTTCGATGATGATGGTATTGGTGCCAGCGCCTTCGATTTTCGCGCCCATGCTGTTGAGGCAATTGGCAAGATCGACGACTTCGGGTTCTTGTGCGGCGTTCTCGATCACCGTGGTGCCTTGAGCCAGGGTCGCCGCCATCATGATGTTCTCGGTGCCGGTGACGGTGACCAGATCGAGATTGATGCGCGCGCCGCGCAGGCGTTTCGCCTTGGCCTTGATGTAGCCGTTCTCGACCGTGACTTCGGCGCCGAGCGCCTGCAAACCTTTGATATGCAGATCGACCGGGCGCGAACCGATCGCGCAGCCACCGGGCAGCGAGACGACAGCTTCACCAAAACGCGCGACCAATGGCCCGAGCACGAGGATCGACGCGCGCATGGTCTTGACCAGATCGTACGGCGCGAAATAATTCTTGGCGGGACGCGGATCGACGAGGATGCGCATGCGTTCGTCAAGTTCGAGCTGCACGCCCATCTGGCCGAGCAACTCCATCGTCGTGGTCACATCATGCAGATGCGGCACGTTGCCGATCGATACCGGTTCGTCGGCCAGCAGACACGCCGCCAGAATCGGCAACACCGCGTTTTTCGCGCCGGAGATCCACACGTCGCCGTTGAGCGGCTCGCCGCCGCTGATCACAATCTTTGCCATAATTTTTCTACTTGTTCTGTGCCTGAAGTTCGGCGGGTGTAAGGGTTTTCAGCGCCAGCGCATGGATCGCGCCGCCCATCAGTTCGCCCAGCGTGGCATACACCATGCGGTGACGCGCGAGCGGCATCTTGCCTTCAAAGGCGGCGCTGACCACTTGCGCCTCAAAATGCACACCGTCTGCGCCGTGAACTTCGATTAGCGCGTCCGGCAGACCCTGCTGAATCAGATGATGAATGGTTTGCGTGTCCATGATAGGCCTTGATTCTGGCGCCTTGCGGGCAGGAAACGCCGCTGGTTTCAGCACAGGGTCAACGTCTGGCCAAAAGGCGCGTTAACCGGGATTGCGCGCGAAAGCGGACGCTTAACTGTAGAATGAGGTCGCGAATGGTACTCAAAATCCAGCGTTACAGAAACCTGTTTGTCGCCGACCAGCCTGTCTCACTAATGCATCCCTTCTTGATGAATGCCCAAATTCTGCCTGTTCGTAGCCTGATACTGCCTTCCGCGCAGCTCGATGCGGCGGTGCTGACGCACAGCGCCTTGACCGTGATCGCTACCGAAGCGCGCGCCATCGAAGTGCTGAAACAACGCATCGACGCGAGTTTTCTCGCCGCCTGCGAACTGATGTTCGCGTGCCAAGGCCG
>JAYVTP010000067.1:0-3376 GCA_043788685.1 Pseudolysobacter sp.
TTATTCGCAGGTCAAACCGTTAAGCGTGGTCAAACGCTGCCAGTTCAGCATGCCGGTGCCGTTAGGTGTATGCGCGGGCAGGCCGGAAACGGATGCATATTGCATGGTGACATGATTGCAATCCGGGAACGAAAACGCGACGTTACCCCACAGTGTCTGCGGCGCTTTTGCGCCGAAAGCGCCAGCGAAACCGCCGTTGGAGGAGTAGCCGGTTGGCACGCTGACATAGTTATCGCCGGCATTAAATCCGCTGCTGCCGGAAATCCAATACGGGAATCCCAGATCATCGTAAGTGAACCACGCGAAGAAGAGTACACGCGAGCCATTCGCGAGCTCGTCTACTTCGATGTTGATGCCTTCGCCACTGTGGTTGGGATCGTAGTAGTTGCCGCTAAGATAGCCACTCAAAGGCTGTGCTTGAAACGCCGCCGGGTACGTCGCCTGCGTGGGTGCATAGGCGGGCACGCCAAGAAATATTTGGCCACCATTGAAAAAGTTGTCAAAACGCATGTTGAACGCACTGTTGAAATTCTGCGTATCGGAAACCGAGCTCGGCAGATATTCCAGCACGTAGGTTGTGCTGTTGACGATCGGATCGTCGACGTAGGTGGTGGAAATCACCGTGTTCGGCTCGACCGGGAGTCGCACTAAATCGCGGAAACTCGGATCATCAAAAGCGACTCCGTTCTGCGAAACGCGCACGCCGGGGAACAGCGGGAATTGGTTGGTGTGTCCCTCATACTGCGCTTGGCGCTGAATGCGCATCAAAGTTGCCGATTTGTAACCACTCGTCGCGGCGTTACTGCTGCTGCATGCAACCCGCCAGAGTGTGATGGTCACGGTTTCGACCACGTACGCTTTGGTTGATGGATCGATTTCAGCAAGATCCATCAGTGTCGAATACGCCGGTGCGGTCGGTGTGTCGGGCAACGGATCGGACAGGCAGCTCGGCGGATAGGCGCGGAAGCCATTCGCAATCAACTGGCTGGTGCTGTCGGCTTGCGCGATGCCCGAATTGGCGATTAATCCACGCACCAGATGCGACGCCGCACCAGCTTTCGATTTCTGTGCGAGGCGTTGCTGCACGAGCACGCGCTCGGCATCCATCGCCGCCTGATTACGCACGAGTGGTGCCTGCAAACTTGTCACACTGTTGTTCAATGTACGCGAACCGGATGCTTGCGCCAGCAATGAAGTATTGCCGAAAAACGCACATCCCAATGTCATGACACCGAGTATGGAAAATGTTTTGTTTAACATGAGAACTCTCCTGCAAAGCTAGGGAACGCAACGACCACGTTGGCGACAGCATGTTTTCAAACCAATGAATCGCCTGTGAACCAAAATACATCGCCGTTTCACCCTGCTAAATGCACGACAGCAGGCATAATGCATGCCCCCGTCACGGACCCTGAAACCATGCCTCTGGTCGACATCGGCGCCAATCTCAGCCACGAATCTTTCCGTCATGATCTGCACGATGTGCTCGCGCGCGCAGCGGCTCATGATGTCGCGCAAATCATGGTTACAGGCGCCAGTCGCGAAGGCACGATCGCGGCGTATGCGTTGGCGTTGCAGTACCCGAATCGGCTGTTCGCCACCGCGGGTATACATCCGCATCACGCCAGCGATTACGATAGCGATACCGATGCGCTGTTGCGCGAACATGTCGTCCACGACGAAGTGAAAGCGGTCGGCGAAACCGGGCTGGATTATTTCCGCGACCTGTCGCCGCGCGCGGCTCAGTTATTCGCGTTCGAGCGCCAGTTGGATATCGCGGTGAACTGCGGCAAGCCGTTGTTCCTGCATCAGCGCGATGCGCACGCGGATTTTCTCGGCTGCATCGATACCGTGCGGCATCAGATCGGCGCCGCGGTGGTGCATTGTT
Source organism: Pseudolysobacter sp. (assembly GCA_043788685.1). Lineage (GTDB taxonomy): Bacteria > Pseudomonadota > Gammaproteobacteria > Xanthomonadales > Rhodanobacteraceae > Pseudolysobacter. The sequence continues at coordinate 1,889 of JAYVTP010000067.1, forward strand.
TTACCGGCGAGCGCAAGGAGCTGTTCGATTATCTCGATCGCGATCTGTACATCGGCATCACCGGTTGGATCTGCGACGAGCGCCGCGGCCTGCACCTGCGCGAGCTCGTGAAAAACATTCCGGCGAACCGGCTCATGATCGAAACCGACGCGCCGTATCTGCTGCCACGCAACCTCAAGCCGATGCCGAGTCATCGCCGCAACGAGCCAATGTATCTCGCGCATATCTGCGCCGAGATCGCGCGTGATCGCGGCGAGGATATCGAGCTGACGGCGGCGCAAACGAGTGCGACTGCGCGTGAGTTTTTTCGTTTGCCGGATGTGGGCGGCGGCGCATCGCACACAGACTGAAACGTCTGTGCGGAAAATCGCCGGTGTGTAAAAAAGGAAGCCGTCATCCCAGCGAAGGCTGGGATCCATCGTGATCCGACACGAAAATCAAAATGGATCCCAGCCTTCGCTGGGATGACGAGCCTATGTTCCTTATGGTTTCGGCTTGCGCTTGAAGAAGCGACTGATCGCCGCGCCGAACGCAATGATACCGGCGAAGATGATTTTTTTCGCCGCCAGCAGCGCCACGAACAACTTCGCGAACAGACCAGCTTTTGCCGCCACCGCACCGACCACCAGCGCGCCCAGACCATACGCCGCGACCTTGTCGGTACTGGCGTTGAAGTCGGTATATTTTTTGCCGCTGTCGAATTCAGTGAGCGCCAAAACTTTCTGCATGTCGCGTTGCACGACCGGCAACTGATCCATGCCGGCGATCGCGTTCATGCTCAGATATCCGCCGCGACCGAGCGCGCGGATATCGTAGTTCAAGGTGTGTGCGCTGGAGCCGTCGAAGCTCAGTTCTTTCGCCCAGTACAACTTGTTGCTGGTCGCATCGTAATGCGGCGGCTGCGCCCAACCGGCGAGGTGGATCGCGTGATAACCCTGCTTCACGCGTTCGGCATTGCCCTCGCTGGTGCTCTGCTGCATTTCCTTGAGCATGTCGTCGTAATTGATCTTGGCCGCATCCGCATCGGTGATATGACCATCGTCGGAATAAGTCAGCACCACGGCCCAGGATTTATCGGGATCGCTCAACGGCGCACTGGTCGGCACGAGCATGCCGAGGATGTCGCTGTCCGGCGGATTGCCCCACAAATCCTCGAGCACGCTCTGTGCATCCTTGGCATCGAGATAGCGGAATTCCGGCGTGAGTTTGAGCGTAGCGCCGGCCTTCGCCACGGCCACATTGCCAGTCTGGAAATGCAACGCGTCGACAAACTTCTGCACCTGTTGCTGGCGTTGCTCGGGCGTAGTGGTTGGTTCGGCGGCCGTGCTGAAAGAAGTCGCCAGCAACAAAGCGGCAGTGAGAAAAAGAATCGGTAAACGCATCGTCAAGCTCCCTCGAATCATCGGTAGTGTATTGGTGACACAACGCCAGACGCGACTCTTGCCACGCCTGTTTGCCGGCTTAAGAGCCGCAATGCTGTTTTCTCCA
>JAYVTP010000068.1:0-5527 GCA_043788685.1 Pseudolysobacter sp.
AGGTGGCGAACAACGCGCCGAACAGGATGCGCGATTCGTAATTCCAGCGCCAGGATTTGTCGCTCATGCGGCGGCATCAGCGAAGCAAACACGAAACATCGAGCGTGGCAGATTCGACACTATTCGATCCCGTACTTTTCCATGCGCCGATACAGCGCGGGGCGGCTCAAGCCGAGCAAGGTCGCAGCACGCTGGATATTGCCGGCGGTGCGCTGCAACGCCTCGCGCACGAGTTGCGCTTCGGCGCCATCCACGCGCAACGATGCACTCGATGCGACGCTGTCCGCGCCCGCTAATGCGTGGCCGGCAGCAGGCTTCAGATTCAACGCGGCATCGTCGATCACCGCGCCGTCCTGCATCAATACGGCGCGCTCGATCACATGCGACAGTTCACGCACATTGCCCGGCCACGCATAAACCGCCAACGCGCGCAACGCCGACGGTGCAAGACGCACATCATCGCGTTGGTAGCGTTTTGCAAACTGTCGGCAGAATGCTGCGGCCAGCAGCGCGATATCCGCCTCGCGCTCGCGCAACGGCGGCAACCGCAGCTCGACGGTGTTGAGACGGAACAGCAGATCGCGGCGGAACGCGCCGCGCGCGACATCGGTGGCGAGGTCGGCATTCGTCGCCGAAATCAGCCGCACGTCCACTTTCAACGTGCGCGACGAGCCGACTCTTTCCAGTTCGCCATCTTCGAGCACACGCAGCAGTTTCGGTTGCTGCGCGAGCGGGATATTGGCGATCTCGTCGAGGAACAAAGTGCCGCCGTCGGCGAGTTCGAAACGACCGACACGATCGGTCTTCGCGTCGGTGAACGCGCCGCGTACATGGCCGAACATTTCCGCCTCGAACACGCTGTCGGGAATGCCGCCCATGTTGACTTTGACCAACATCTGCTGCGCGCGCTTCGAACCCGCATGTACGCGCTGCGCGATCACACCCTTGCCGGTGCCGTTCTCGCCGAGGATCAACACGTTTGCATCGGTCGGCGCAACGCGATCGAGCTGGCTCAGCACATTACGCATCGCCGTCGATTCGGCGATGAAATCCTCCGATGAATCGGCGCGCAGGATTTCATTCTCGCGCTTTAACTTGGCAGTTTCGCCGCGCGAGCTGGCGAGCGCGAGCTGATTGCGCAGCACGCTCATGAGGCGCTGGTTGTCCCACGGTTTTTCGATGAAATCGCCAGCGCCAAAGCGCATTGCCTCGACCGCGACATTGATCGTGCCCCATGCCGTCATCACCACTACAGGCAAATCTGCATCGAGTTTTTTCAGCTCGCGCAACAGCTCCAAACCTTCGCCGCCCGAGGTGGTATCGCGCGTGTAATTGAGGTCAATCAGCGCCGCATCGAAACGCTGCTTGCGAATCGCTTCAAGCGCCGCGGGCGGGCCGTCGACGCACGCCACATCGATGCCTTCGGCCTTGAACAACAGCCGCAACGCTTCGCGCACATCGCGCTGGTCGTCGGCGATGAGGATGCGCGGGCGGGTCATTGCCATGGGTTGATGATGGGTACGTCGAGCTGAGCGAAGTCTTTTATATTCCGCGTCACAATGGCCAGATTATGTTCGATTGCGGTTGCTGCCAGCAACGAATCGACCAGCGCCAACGGCCGACCCGCGCGTAACGCTGCACCTTGCAATTGTCCCCAGCGGCGCGCAGCGGAAAGATCGACATCGAAGATACGCGAGTCGAACATCGGTATCAGCGTATCGCGCAACCAGGCCTCCAGTTTTCGTGTCTGCGCTCCAGCGCCGAGATGGGCAATGCCTTGCTCGATTTCGCCAAGCGTGAGGACACTGATGTACAAACTATCCGCCGGCTTTGCATCCAGCCACGCCAATACTTTTGCGGACGCTTTCGCGCGTGTGGATTCGGAGATCACGCAAGTATCGAGCAGGAAGCCACGCATCAGTCGAGATCCACAGCACGGCCGGTATCGCGCGAGCGTTCGATGACGAGATTGACCTTGGGCGCGCTTTTCCACAGCGCGCTGCCAAGCGGAACCTGCTTTTTCTGCAACCTGCGCAACTCCTCGATCGATACCACGGCCACTTCCTCCTTGCCACGTACGGTGATGATCTGCGGGCCTTTGGCCTTCGCGGCTTTCACCACTTCGCTCAATCGATTTTTCGCTTCCTGAAGCTGCCAATTCACGATGTTCTCCTGTCTAGCCAGTCTGGCCAGATGCATCATACACCGGCTTTCTCGATCCAGCCGTCGAACAGGCGCAGGGTACGTTGTGCTTCCTTCGCATATTCCTCGTTGTGCGTCACTTGTACGATGGTCATGCCGCCGCGATTGAGGTCGTGCAGCAGGTCCATGATCATGCGGCCCTGACTCGAATGCAATGCGCCGGTTGGCTCATCCGCCAGCAGCAAAACCGGTCGCGTGATGACCGCGCGCGCCACCGCAACCAACTGCTGCTGGCCGCCCGAAAGCTGATTCGGATACAGATCTTTCTTGCCGACGATCTGGAATCGATCGAGCATGTCGGCGACCTGCGCGGCGCGCTCCTTGGCCGGAATGTCGCGGTATTGCAACGGCAGATCGAGGTTTTCCCAGACCTTGAGATCATCGATCAGATGGTAATTCTGGAAGATGAAACCGATCTTGTCGCGCTGCAGAGTCTGGCGCTGTTTCGGAGTCAATTTTTCGACCACGACATCATCCAGCGTATAGCCGCCTTGCCAATCGTGATCCATCAGCCCGAGCACATTCAGCAGCGAGCTTTTACCCGCGCCGGACGGCCCCATCACGCTGATGAATTCGCCCGCCGCAATATCCAGATTGATGTTGCGCAGCACCCAACTGCGGACGCCCGTGAGCGGGTAGGATTTTTCGAGATTGCTGAGATGGATCATGCGCGTGTCCTCGGATAAGTTGGGTCATTCATTGCGTAGCGCCACCATCGGATCGGTAAGGGCGGCGCGGCGTGCCGGCCACCAGCATGCGGCGAGTCCGATGCTGCCGAGCAACAGTACGATCACGATCAGCGTCGGTGGATCGAACGGACCGATTCGATACAGTCGCGAAGACAGCATAACCACCAGCGCCCAGGCCAGCGGTGCGCCGAGCAACAACCCGCCACCGACCCAGCGCAGACCCTGGCCGATCACCGCGCGCTGCAGTTGCGCCGCACTTGCACCGAGCGCCATGCGCACGCCGAATTCGGTCGAGCGCTGGCGTACCGTGTAAGCGAGCACCGCATACAGGCCGACGCTGGCGAGACCGAGCGCGATCAGACCGAGCAATTGCAAAAGCGTGTTCAGACGCTCGCGATCACGCAGGGTTTCGGCGATGCGTGAGCGCATGCTGATGATCTCGCCGCCGGGCGCGAGCGGTGCGAGTTCCTTGAGCAAATGCTCGAGCGGTTGCAGCAGTGTTTCGGGCGCGATCTGCGTGCGCAGCAGCAGCGTCGGTTCGGCGGGTGCCGCGTCGGGCTGATAGATGAAAACGCGGTCGGCGGTTTCGTCGAGGGCTTTCTGTTTCACCGTTGCGGCAATACCGACGATGGTCAGTTCGCGCATCGTATTATCGTTGTTGCTGCCATCGTTGATACCCACACGCAGGCGTTGACCGATCGGATCGCGGCCGCCGAGATAACGATCGACAAAAGTCTGATCGACGATCGCGACCGGTGACTTCGCGCGCGCTTCCTCCGCCGTGAACGCGCGTCCGCGCAAAATCGGCGCACCGAGCGCGGCGAAATATTCGGCATCGACCAAGGTGCGATAGGCCGAAGGTTGCGGTTGGATATCTTCGTGATCCGGCGGCGTGAAATTATTCACACTGGCACCGCCGCCGAACGGTGTCATGTTGCCGACGCCGACATGCGTCACACCGGGCAGCGCGCGCGCACGTTCGACCAGGCTGTGCAACAACGCCTGTTGCGCTTCGCCGTGACCAGACATCAAAACGTCGGGGTGCGCAAATACCAGATGATCGCGATCGAAACCGACATCTTCCGCAAGCAGTCGCTGCGAGCTGCGCAGCAGCAGACCCGTGGCGGTCAACAACGCAGCAGTCATCGCGATCTGCGCCATGATCAAGGTCGCCCGCGCGCGTTGCGCACCGCGGCTGGCGGTGTGGCGCAGGCCGCCTTGCTTGAGTGCTTCGTGCAGGTCGGTGCGCTTGAACCACAGATCGCACGCGGCCATCGCAGTGGCAATCAGGATGGCCAGCGCGGCGACAAACAATAGTGTCGGTGTATCGATGCCGATCGACTGCGGCGCATCGTTCGGCAGCAGATCAAAATGTCGTAGTAGAATCAGGCTGCCCGGCAACAGCGCGAAACCCACCATCGCGGCACTGGCACACAGCAGCAGCGCTTCGGCAAACGTCTGTCGCAGGCGTTGCCATGGACCGGCACCGAGCGCATCGAGTATTGCTGCTTCGTGCTGGCGTCCGAACAGCCTCGCGATGAAAAGATTACACACGTTCGCGGACGTCACGAGCAGCACCATGAGCACCGCCAGCAGCATCAACTCCAGCGCTGGCCGACGATCGCCGAGCCAGAGCGTGCGCAGCGGCAAAACACGAACTTGCAGGCCGGCAGTGGCGAAGGCTTCTTTGAGTTCATCCATGCCATTCGCCAGCGTGGTGATTTCGCTGGTTGCCGCGGCCAGTGTCTGGTCAGGCGCGAGACGTGCGATCGCCTGCAAACCGTTGAACGTAGTGCTGCGTTGCGCTGCGCGGTCCTGTTCGGAAAATGTCAGTGGCAGCCACACCTCGGTGTTGCGCGAAGGAAAGTGGAAATCGTCGGGCAGCACACCGACGATGCGGAAATCCGTGCCTTCCAGTCTCATGCGCGCACCGATCGCCGCCGTCGTATTGGCGTAGTGCGCGCGCGCGTAATCTGCGCTGACCAGCACGCTGGCGGCGGCGCCAATAGCGCTGTCTTCGTCGCTGAGCAAACGCCCCGCCGCGGCTTGTGCGCCGAGCAACGCAAAAGCGCTCGGCTGCAATCGCGATGCATGCAAAGACACGATCGGCAGGCCGGTCTCATCCTGCAATGCCGGGCTTTCCTCACGATAACCGCTGACACCCTGCAGTGTTTTTGCGTGCTGCGCGAGTTCGAGCAAATACGGCGCCGAGACACCGGTGTTGAATGACAACCCCATTAGCCGTGTATCCAGTTCCACGAGCCGTTCGCTCTGCGCAAACGGCAACGGTTTATAGAGCAGGCCATAGATCACACTGACCACGCCGGCATTGGCCGCGAAGGCCAGACCGAGCAGCAGAATCACCGTGATGCTGAAACCGGGGCTGCGCGATAAACGACGCAGGGCAAAACGGAAATCGGCAGTTTTCATTGCAATGGCCGTGGTGAGGGGGTTGGAAGATTCATTCGTGGCGCAAGGAGATGGTGGGATCGACCGCCGCAGCGCGCCATGCCGGCAACCAGCACGCGGATGCGGCGACGGCGCTGACGATCAATGCGGCAGCGGCCCATGTTTGCGGATCGCTGAACGCGATGCCGAACAGACGATCCGACAACAGCCGCGCGAGCGGTATGCCG
>JAYVTP010000069.1:0-5183 GCA_043788685.1 Pseudolysobacter sp.
TGCGCAACGATGCGTTCGGCCGCATCTTCCGAAGAAATCGTCGTCGTATCGATGCGGATTTCGGGATGCTCCGGCGCCTCGTAAGGTGAGTCGATGCCGGTGAAGTTTTTCAGATCGCCGCGCCGCGCTTTTTTGTACAGGCCTTTCGGGTCGCGACGTTCGGCCTCGGCAATCGGCGTATCGATGAATACTTCGCAGAATTCGCCGCGTTCGAGCAGTTCGCGCGCCATCTCGCGCTCGGCGCGGAACGGCGAAATAAACGACACCAGCACGATCAATCCGGCGTCGACCATGAGCTTGGCGACCTCGCTCACTCGCCGGATATTCTCGACGCGATCGGCATCGGTGAAACCGAGATCCTTGTTCAAACCGTGGCGCACATTGTCGCCGTCGAGCAGGTAGGAATGCCGGCCGAGCGCGTGCAGTTTTTTCTCGACCAGATTTGCAATCGTCGATTTGCCAGCGCCCGACAAACCGGTAAACCATAGCACTGCGGGCCGCTGGCCTTTCAGCGCGGAGTGCGCGCGTTTGTCGATCTCGATCGCCTGCCAATGGATGTTCTGCGAGCGACGCAACGCAAAATGCAGCAGGCCTGCAGCGATGGTGTTGTTGCTGATGCGATCGATCAGAATGAAGCCGCCCATGTCGCGATTCTGCGTGTAGGCATCGAAACTTATCGGTTGATCGAGCGTGATGGTGCAGACGCCGATTTCGTTGATTTCCAGCGTCTTGCTGGCCAGATGTTCGAGTGTATTGACGTTGATCTTGTACTTCGGCGGCGCGAGCGTCGCGCTGACGGTTTTGGCACCGAGCTTGAGCAGGCACGGACGCCCCGCGAGCATTTCTTCCTCGCTCATCCAGATGATCGTCGCCTCGAACTGATCGGCCACGCCGGCCGGATCGCTCGCGCTGCACAACACGTCGCCGCGACTGATGTCGATCTGCTCGTTCAAGGTGAGTGTGACGGATTGGCCGTTGCTGGCGAGATCGAGATCGCCATCCTGGGTGACGATGCGCGCGACCGTGGCTTCCTTGCCCGACGGCAATACGCGCAAGCGAGCACCCGGGCGCACGCTGCCGCCGACGATGCGTCCGGAGTAGCCACGAAATTCCGAATTCGGTCGGTTCACCCATTGCACCGGAAAACGAAATGGATCGCTCGGCACATCGCCGGCGATGCTGATCGAATCGAGATAATCGATCAGCACCGGCCCGCGATACCACGGCGTGTTTGTGCTCAGCGTGGTGATGTTGTCGCCGCGCAAGGCCGAGATCGGAATGCAGACGATATCGTCAAGCCCGATACGTTGCGCAAATACGCGATAGTCGCGCGCGATGCGTTCGAATGCTTCCTGCGAATAATCGAGCATGTCGAGCTTGTTGATCGCGACCACGATCTGGCGGATGCCGAGCAGCGAGACCAGATAACTGTGGCGGCGCGTTTGCGTCAGCAAGCCCTGGCGCGCGTCGATCAGGATCACCGCGACATCGGCGGTCGATGCGCCGGTGACCATGTTGCGTGTGTATTGCTCATGGCCGGGGGTATCGGCGACGATGAATTTGCGTTTCTCGGTGGCGAAAAAACGATACGCCACATCGATCGTGATGCCTTGTTCACGCTCGGCAGAAAGGCCATCCACGAGCAGCGCAAAATCCAGATCGTCGCCTTGCGTGCCGACGCTTTTAGAATCCGCGGCAAGCGTGGTGAGCTGATCCTCGAACAACATTTTCGATTCGTACAACAGCCGTCCGATCAGCGTGCTCTTGCCATCGTCGACACTGCCGCAGGTGATGAAACGCAGCAGGCTCTTGTGCGCTTGCGTGTGCAAATAATTTTCGATCGAAGGCGTGTCGTTGTCGTTGGAAATACTCATCAGAAATATCCTTCCTGCTTTTTCTTTTCCATCGAGCCGGATACATCGTGATCAATCATACGGCCTTGCCGTTCCGAGGTTTTTGCGATCAGCATTTCCTGGATGATCGCGGCCAGCGAATCCGCCTCGCTTTTGATCGCGCCGGTCAGCGGATAGCAACCCAGCGTGCGGAAGCGCACGTTTTTTATCATCGGCTCCTCGCCCGCGCGCAATGGCAAACGCTCGTCGTCGACCATGATCAGCGCGCCATCGCGTTCGACCACTGGCCGCGGTTGAGCCAGATACAACGGCACGATCGGAATCTGTTCGCGATAAATGTATTGCCATATATCCAGCTCGGTCCAGTTCGACAGCGGAAAAACGCGCAAGCTCTCGCCGATATTCTTGCGCGCGTTGTACAGGCGCCAGAGTTCCGGACGTTGCTGTTTCGGATCCCAGCGATGCTGCGCCGAGCGCAACGAAAATACGCGTTCCTTGGCGCGCGATTTCTCTTCATCGCGGCGTGCGCCACCGAAAGCGAGATCGAATCCATGCGCATCCAACGCCTGCTTCAAGCCCTGGGTTTTCCAGATGTCGGTATGCAACGCCGAGCCGTGCGTGAACGGATTGATGCCGTCGCGCAGGCCGTCGGGATTGGTGTGCACGATCAATTCCATGCCGCTGCGCAACACTATTGCATCGCGGAAAGCGTACATCTCGCGAAACTTCCACGTGGTATCGATATGCAGCAGCGCAAACGGCGGCTTCGACGGATAAAACGCCTTCAGCGCGAGATGCAGCATCACCGCGCTGTCCTTGCCGATCGAATACAGCATCACCGGCTTGGCGCTCTCGGCCACGGCTTCGCGCAGGATATCAATGCTTTCGGCTTCAAGCCGTTGCAGATGAGTCAGAATGGGCATTGCGCGATGCGTTCCTCGGATACGCCGCAACTGCGGCTCATGTGCGGAGATTTCTTGGCCGACAAGGGTATAACACTGCGCCAGAACGCGCAGAACCCAGTGCGAATAAGCATATAACGCTACCGCAGAATTGCGCAGAATTTGCTAGCCCGATGAATGGCAGAATCGCTCGACATTTCGGGCATGCTGGCATGCCGGGCCCGGATTAGGCGAAAATGGTGGCCCAGCCCGATGTTCGGGTGCAAACGACGCGCTCAATGAAAACTCTGTTCGTGACTGGTGGGGCCGGATTCATCGGCGGCAATTTTGTGCTCGATCTGCTCGCCCGCGGCGGGTATTGCATCGTCAATCTCGACAAGCTCACCTACGCCGGCAACCCGGATACCTTGAGCAGCGTGCAGGCGCACGCCGACTATCGATTTGTCCACGGTGACATCGGCGATGCCGAACTGGTGACACGTCTGCTGGTCGAGCATCAACCGGATGCGGTCGTGAATTTCGCCGCCGAATCGCATGTCGATCGCTCGATCGACGGACCGGCGGAATTCGTCCAGACCAATGTCGTCGGCACCTTGAGCCTGCTCGAATCGACCTTGAAATTCTGGCGTACGCTGGACGAAAAGAAGCGCAGCGAATTTCGTTTCCTGCATGTTTCTACCGACGAGGTTTACGGTTCGCTCGGCGCCGAAGGGCGCTTCACCGAAACCACGGCCTACGCGCCCAATTCGCCATACTCGGCGTCGAAGGCGGCCTCCGATCATCTGGTGCGCGCGTTCCACCATACCTACGGCCTGCCGACGCTGACGACCAATTGCTCGAACAATTATGGGCCGTTCCAGTTTCCGGAAAAGCTCATCCCGCTGATGATCCAGAAGGCGTTGACCGCACAATCGCTGCCGGTTTACGGCGATGGCTTGAATGTGCGCGACTGGATGTTCGTGGTCGATCATTGTCGCGCGATTCTGCGCGTGCTTGAAGCAGGGCGGATTGGTGAGGTCTACAACGTCGGCGGTGATGCCGAGCGCGAGAATATCCATGTCGTCAAGACCATTTGCGCGCTGCTCGACGAACGCCGTCCGCTGGCCGACGGCAAAAAACGCGAGGCGCTGATCACTTACGTCAAGGATCGGCCCGGCCACGATCGGCGTTATGCGATCGACGCGAGCAAGATCAAGCGTGAACTGGACTGGTCGCAAAACGAGACCTTCGAATCCGGTATCGCGCGCACCGTCGACTGGTATCTTGCCAATCAGACATGGTGCCAGCGCGTGCTCGACGGCAGCTATCGTGGCGAGCGTCTCGGCGGCGCGTAATCCCGTATTGCTTCACTGATTGCTTCACCAAACAATTTCGCAAATCGATCACAGTCATGAAGGGTGGGACGTGAATACACACAAGGGAATTATTCTGGCCGGGGGCTCCGGTACGCGTCTGTATCCGCTCACCCAGGTGATCAGCAAACAACTGCTGCCGGTGTACGACAAGCCGATGATTTATTACCCACTGAGCACCTTGATGCTGGCCGGTATCCGGCAAATCCTCGTGATCAATACGCCGCATGAACAGGCATTGTTTCGGACGCTGCTCGGCGACGGCTCGCAGTGGGGCATCGAGATTTCGTATGCGCCGCAACCAAGCCCCGACGGACTCGCGCAGGCGTTTGTGATCGGTCGCGATTTTGTCGGCAACGATCCGAGCTGCCTGATTCTTGGCGACAATATTTTCTACGGCCATGGCCTCACCGAAGTGTTGCGCCGCGCCGGCAGTCGCACGCATGGCGCCACGGTGTTCGGCTACTGGGTGAAGGATCCCGATCGTTATGGCGTGGCCGAATTCGATCACGCCGATCGGGTGATCGGGCTCGAAGAAAAACCCGCGCAGCCGAAATCGAACTACGCCGTCACCGGTTTGTATTTCTACGATTCACGCGTTTGCGATTTCGTTGCCGATCTCAAACCGTCACTACGCGGCGAACTCGAAATCACCGACCTGAATCGTTGTTACCTCGACGATCATTCGCTGATGGTGGAAAAACTCGGGCGCGGTTATGCGTGGCTCGATACCGGCACACACGAGTCGCTGGTCGAAGCGTCGAACTTCATCCAGACCATTGAAAATCGCCAGGGTTTGAAAGTTTGCTGCCCCGAGGAAATCGCCTTCATCAACGGCTGGATCGACGCTGAACAATTGCTGCGTCTGGCCAAACCCTTGGCCAAGAACGGCTACGGTCACTACCTGCAAAACCTCGCGAAAACCGGCGTGCGCGCATGAAGTTGATCAAGACGCCGTTGTCCGAATGCCTCGTGATCGAACCTACCGTGCATGGCGATGCACGCGGATTTTTCTACGAGAGTTTTCATGCGGCGAAGTTCGCTGGCATCGGTCTTGATTTGAAGTTCGTGCAGAC
>JAYVTP010000070.1:0-16605 GCA_043788685.1 Pseudolysobacter sp.
ACGCGTTCCAGCGTCTGCAGGATGCGCGCGTATTCCGGACGCTCACCGCGCAACATGTGGCTGACGCGTGGCAATGCGGCTTGATCGATCACGTGAAAACCGAGCCGCTTGAGGCTGGCCATCACGATCTGCTCGGCGGGTTCGGCGACCGCGCTATCGCCACCGGAGATCACTGCAATCGTCGGCACGTGCGGTTTTGGCGGCGCGCTGATTGGTGCAACCGGCGTATTGCGCGCGAGCATTTCGGCTTTCTCGGCGCGTTGTTCGGCATGGTGTTCGTCGGCGATAACTGCGACACCGCTGGTGCTGACCGTGACGTTGTCGCCGCCGTCCTTGATACTGACGCCTTGCGCGCCGATCACCACGCTGGTGGTTCCATCCTTGACCGCAACGCCATTGGCTCCGACCATGACGCTGCTACCGCCATCGCCGCTAACTGCGGCCGCCTTGGTGTCCGTGACGGGCACCAAGGCGCCGGCATTATTGGCTGCCGTGAGTCCGGTATCGCCATCGCCAATCTGCGCCGTGGCAGTTGTCGCGGTCACGTCGTTTGCTGCAGGTGGCGTTGGTACAGGCGGCGCGACCGGTGGCACGGGAGGCGTCGGTATTGCAGGTGTCGTGGAAGTGACGTTTACCGCCGGCGTGCTGGTAGTGGTCGATGCGGGCGCTGCGTTGCTGGCTGCACCCGGAATCATCGCGACGATATTTTCGGTCAGGGTCTTCAGCGCCGGAATCTGATTGCGGAATGCAAACGCCGCACCGCACAAACCCAGAATCAGAATCGCCGCTACCGCCCACGGCAACGCCGCGGATTTACGCTGCGGTGTGGCGTTGCGCGTTAGCACCGATGCATGTACCGGCGCCGCTGCGGCGCTGGCCGGCAGCGGTGTGGGTGACACCACCGTCGCCGCGGCAGAAGAGACGGGTGCTGGCGTCGCGGCGCGCGGCAACGGCACCGGCGTGATCTGCGTCGGCATACCGCCGGTGGGATACGGCGTGGGTTGCGTGCTCGGCAGCGGACGTTGGCCCGAGGCCGGCGTATTCGGACCGATCAGGCTCGACGCCGCATCCGACAACTTGATCGGCAAATTCAATGGACTGCCATTCGCGACCAGCGGATTGCGACCGAGATCGGCAATCAGTTCCTGACAGCTCTGGTAACGATCGGCGGGGTCCTTAGCGATCATTTTCTGCAACACACGCGCGAGATCGGCGTCGACCTGATCGTTGAGCTGACGCACGTCAGGGATTTCCGCGCGCACGACTTCGAGCATCAGGCCGAGCGGCGATTCATCGGTGAACGGCATGCGCCCGGTCAGCATCTCGAACAACACGATGCCGAGCGAGAAAATATCCGAGCGCTGATCGACCGGTTTTGCCAGGCAGACTTCCGGCGAAAGATAACCTGGGGTGCCGACGAACTCGCCGGTGGTCGTGAGTTTTTTCGAGATATCGTGGCTGACCAGCGCGATACCGAAGTCGGCGATCTTGATGCCGCCGCGCTGCGTGACCATGAGGTTGGCCGGCTTGATATCGCGATGGATCACGCCGCGATCATGCGCAGTCGCCAAGCCCTGCGCGGTCTGGTAGATCACTTTCGCTGCCTGCTCGACATCGAGCTTGCCTTCGCGCTTGAGCACGCTCGACAGCGCTTCGCCCTGCACGAATTCCATCACGATGTACGGCTGGCCGGCATCCTCGCCGATGAAATAAATCTGAATGATGTGGGTGTCGTTGAGCGCCGCCATGCTGCGTGCTTCGCGCAGGAAACGCTCCTTCACCGCCGGATCGTGCGCCAGCGAATCGGCCAGCACCTTGATCGCGACATAACGATTCAGCGAGTTCTCGTAGCCCTTGTAGACCACGCCCATGCCGCCGCGGCCGAGTTCGGCGACGAGATCGTAATGGCCGAGTTGCGTTTTCATGTCTAGCTCCAAGGCGCTTTGCGCCGGTTGACCGTGGTGAAATACTAGCACTGTCCGCAGCGGCATCTCGTGCGGTACTTGGCAACTGCGGTGTGTCCAAGTCGATGGTTATGGTGTGATGCGTTTCACATTATGCTGCCGAATCGCATTTTCTCGCATAAACCGCAGAAAAACCGCAAAATTGCAGTTGCGGCGTTGCAGCATTCGTGCGCGGAATGGTGCTCGGGTTGAGCAGATCTGCGCGCAGGCAGAATTCCATCGTTACCCTCTCAAAATCGATCATGCCCCGGCAATGCGGATCAATCTGAAAAACCCCTCTTGGTTGCTGGCCGGCCTGACTCTGGCATTGCTGTCCGGCCTGAGCAAGTTTCATCTGTGGATATTACTACTGCTGGTCGCACTGATTTGGATCGGTGCTGCGAATGCCAAATTTGGCGCCGCGCCATGATGTCGCTGCTCCGGTTGTTGCGCTGGCTGCGCGGAGTGTGCGCGTGAACAATCCGAGAATCCGCTCAAAAACGCTGTGTTGGCAGATTGTCATGATAACGATCCCGCTCCTGCTAGGCAGTGTGCGGGCCGGATTATTGCTGTTCCACGATCCGCTGCTGGCCTACGCCAATAGTTACGATCAGACGCGCTACACCGCATGCTTCGATCTGTATCCCGAACGCGCCGTGGATATTGCACCAACGCAGAACAGTCCGGCGGCGCCGTTCTCCCATTACGTGTTCATCGGCACGAATGATCCGCTGTGTTACTGGTCGTCGGATCTGATCTTCCAGGCGACCAGCGTCGCCATTTATCGACTGGTTGAACTTGGCGAGGGCCATGTCGCGCATTCGGTGTGGGTGATCGGCGTGCTGCGTCTGCTGGCGTTGCTGGTGGTATGCATGTTGCTGAGTCGCGCGTGGCTGCGCCGCGATCAGCCGTGGCTGGCGATCGTCAATGCCGCACTGTTGCCGCTGCTGTTCGCCGATCCGGCCAATACGCTTTATCTGAACACCTTTTATGCCGAATGGACGGCGCTGCTGGCGCTGTATGCGTGCATCAGCCTGATCCTGCTGAATTGCGAAAGTCGATGTAGCAGCAAACGTTTCTGCTGGTTGCTGCTGACGGCATTGCTGCTCGCGACGAGCAAGATCCAGCACATTTTTCTGCCGCTCGCGCTGACCGTGGTGGCGATGGTTGCGGGTCGGTCGCGGGGCATGCGCTGGTGGCGCTGGCAGAGCGTCGCATTGCTGCTCGGCGCGTTCGCCGGGTTGTATTTTCAGTTCGTGCAATTGCAGCGCGACGGCGAAATGATGCAGACGATTCGACAATACAACAGCGCCGATGTCCTGCTCACCGCGCTGCTGCCGGCATCGTCCGATCCGGTCATCGCCGCCGCGCAATTGCAGATTGATCCGAGTTGCCTTCAGTACATTGGCAAGGCGGCATGGCAATTGCCGGATCTGCCGAATCGCGCGTGTCCGGGCCTGATCAATTTCACGCGCGGACGCGAACTCGGAATGCTCGCGCAACAGCCGCTGACGTTTCTGCGCATCTGCTGGCTCGGTGTGCAAAATCTCTCGCCGTGGATGGCCGACAATATCGGCCATGTCGAAGGCGGCGAGTTTGCCAAGCTGCCGATGGATTGGTTCAGCCTGAGTCGGCTGCTGGGCGCTAGCCGCGTTCTGCTGGTCGGCATGTTTCTGCTGCCGAGTGCTGTGCTGTTGCTGATGTTGTCGTGTCGGCGTTGGCGCAACTACTCGCGATTCCTGTTGTTCACTGCGCTGATCGCGGTGACGCAGCAAACCACCTTGCTGATCACGGTGCTTGGCGATGGCTTGGCCGATACCGCCAAGCAAGGTGGCCTGGCAGTCAACGCAGGCATTGCCTGGTTATTGGTTAGTGCGATCCTGTTGATCGCGCGGATCGCGACTCAGCGCACGCCGACCACGCCATCGATTTCGACCAGCAACTCGGCGCGACAGACGTCGCCGTAAAGCAGCAGCCAAGGCGTGCCGGCGGGAATTTGAGCATGCAGGCCGGCCTCCACCATCACCCGATCCGCAGGGTTGCGCAGATAGATTTTCAGCACGGCATGGCTCAGATCGGCTGCGGTGCCATGCTGTGCCGCGCTGCGAAACAGAACGTCGAGATTGGTGAATATTTCATCGAGTTGGGCCGCGCAATCGCCGGCGTGTTGCGACACGTGGCCAACCACCGCCGCCGTGCCCGACAAATGCAATTGCGCGGGCTGCGTTTGCGCGAGCAAGGCACGAGCAAAACGCGGTGGCCGTGGCCCGTATTGGCGCGGATAACGATATGCACTGAGCTGGCGCGGATTCTCCAACGCGACGCCGGAACAGCGAGCCGCGAGCCAATACACTTGCAGAATCTTTTGGCCGTCCAGACGGCCAATCGCGGTTGCGGCCGGATAGTCGTCATCGAAGAAACCTTCCATGCCCGCCGCGCGTCCGGCGCAGAACTGCTTGTAACGTTCATCGTCGCCATCGCCTTGCGTAATCGCGGCGAGATAATTCCATATGCGCAAAACGTGTGGCGTTGCGCTGCCCGCACAAAAATCGCCGAGCGCGCGATACGCCGCCTTGGTTGCGGCCTGAATGCCATCGTGCTCGGCCTCGTCCAGTTCGATCACACCGAACAGATATTCACCATCGCTGGCGTAGCGGATCGCGCCGCGGCGACTGCTGCTGACGTGGCCTGACACGCGCCAGACTTCGAACCGATCTTGTCCGGGCGCCTCCAGCGGCACCTGCAGATAACGCGGATCGCCCTCTACACCCGGCGCCGCACAAGCAAATCCAAGCACCGCCAGCACATTGGATTCGGCCAACAGCGTGGCCGCGGCGACATCCTCGTAACTTACAGTCAGCGCCGCGAGCTGCGCGCGCACGGTTGCACTCACGAACGCGGCTGCCACAGGCGCGACGCGACCGCACGCAATGGCGCAGGGACGATCAGCGAAGGAATGAGTTTGCAGTAAGTCACGTCGCGTAGAACCTGTGCCGCGGGCTGATAAAAGGTCGCATATGATACATTACAAGGCTAACAGGCGCCTGTTGCGGGCTGACCTCGAATTTCCGGATGTTCATCAATGCCACTACAAACTCCCGCCGAACACGAACTGGCCGAATTGCTGGTCACCAGTCTTAATCTCGACGAGGTGAAAGCCGCCGATATCGATCCCGATGCAGCGCTGTTCGGCGCCGACCTCGGTCTTGATTCGATCGATGCGCTGGAATTGTCCCTCGCCGTTTCGCAACGCTACGGCGTGCAATTGCGCTCCGACAACAGCGACAACAAGAAGATTTTTTCGTCCCTGCGTGCGTTGTCCGCACACATCCAGCAGCAACGCGCGGCCTGAGCGGCATGCGCCTGCGGGCAGGCCTGACCGTGCTCCTGACCGTGGCTTATCCATTGCTCGCGCATCTCGGTGCGCTATTGCACAGCGTGGTTCTCACGAGTGGCGCGGTGCTGGTCTTGCTCACGGTACTTTTTTCTGCCGGACTCTGGCACGGGCGTATTGCCGCGTGGTTCGGCTGGATCGCGCTGTGCGCAGCAACGATCGGCTTGAGCCTGCACGGTCACGCGCGTCTGCCGCAATACGCCGTGCCGGTGCTGATCGATGGTTTTGTCGCGTGGCTGTTCGGGCACACCTTGCGGCACGGCCGCGAACCGTTGATCGCCGGCATCATCCGCATCGTCGATGGCGAAGCGATGTTGCAGGATTCTGCGGTGCGCAGTTATGCCCGACGGCTGACACTGTTATGGGCGCTGCTGATGAGCGCACTGGCGCTTACCGCGTTGACTCTCGCGCTGTTGTTGCAACCGGATGGACTGCTCGCATTGGTCGGCATCACCACGCCGGTGCCGGTCAGCGCGGCGCAGTGGAGCTGGTTCGCCAACGTCATCAATTACGTATTGGTCGGTGCATTCTTTGTGCTCGAAATTTTCTGGCGTCGAGTCGCGCTGCCGCAGGCGCCTCGGCGCAGTCTGCGCGAGTTCGGCCTGCGCATCGCTAAGCTGTGGCCGCAATTGTTGCGCGCTGGCGGCGTCGATTCAAGCGGGCCACATCATGTCGATTGATACCACGTTGAATCCAGCCAGCGCATTTCGCGACACGATCAGCATCGCCGCCGATCACCCGAGTTTGCCCGGACATTTTCCGCAGCAACCGGTGGTGCCCGGCGTGCTGTTGCTCGATCATGTCGCCGCCGCGCTGCAGCGCTGGCGCGGGCTGCAGATCGCGCAACTGATGCAGGTGAAATTCGTGCAACCGTTGTTGCCGGATCAATCAGCTGAGTTGCTGCTGGAGACACGTGCTGAGCGTTTTGTATTTGAAATCCGTCGCGATACGCAATTGATTGCCAGCGGATTGATCATGACGGGTTTGCCTGAATTGGAATCCGCCACATGATGCAGTGGCGCGGACGTCCCGAAGGCGGCGGTCACTTTGCGTTGTGGTTGATCCGCAGCATCGGCCTGCATGCGGGGCGTCGCATTGCGCGTCCGATTCTGTTTCCGATCACGCTGTATTTTGTGCTGCGCCGCGGCCCGGAGCGCCGCGCCTCGCGGGCGTATCTGACGCGCGCTTTTGGCCGATCTCCGAGCTTCTGGCAATTGCTCGTGCACGTGCATTATTTCGCCAGCACCATCCTCGATCGCGTCTATCTGTTGAGCGGACAATTGCAGCATTTCGATCTGCGCGTGCACGGGCTCGAACAGCTCGATAGCCAGGTCGATCGCGGTTGTGGCGTGCTGTTGATCGGTGCGCACATCGGCAGTTTCGAGGTGTTGCGCGTGCTCAGCAAACAGCGCCCGGAGATCCGGGTGCGGGTTCTGCTCGACAAGCAGCAAACCCCGGCGATGACCGAGTTGCTGCACGCGTTGAATCCGGAAATGGCTGCTAGTGTGATCCACGCCGGACAAGACAGCACCGCCGTCGTGCTGGCGATGCGCGAGGCGGCCGAGCAGGGTGCGCTGGTCGGCATACTCGGTGATCGTGCGCGCGGGCAAGAGGCAACGCAGCGCGCGATACTGTTCGGCGGCGAAGCGGAATTTCCGGTCGCGCCGTACCAGATCGCGGCGGTATTGAAACTGCCGCTGGTACTGGCGATCGGGCTGTATCGCGGCGGCAATCGTTATGATCTGCATTTTGAAGTGCTGCACGAATCGCTACGCATCGAACGCCGCCAGCGCGATGCCCAACTGCAGGCGTGTGCCGCGCAGTTTGCCGCACGATTGGAGCATTATCTGCGCATCGATCCCTACAACTGGTTCAACTTTTATGATTTCTGGAACGAGAAGCTCGAAGCACCTGCCAGCGATGCTGCTGATTCTCGCGTGCAGCCCGGCGAGCGCACTTGATGCGCCGACGCTGATCGTCGCGCTCGCGCACACGCCGCCGGCGACCACACGATTTGTCGAAGTCGGTTTTGTCAGCATGCTCGATCAGCCATTGCTGCTGCGTGGCGAGCTGACTTGGCATGGTGATGCGCAACTGGAAAAACGCATCGACTCACCGTACCGCGAAACCACGATCATCAACGGCGAAAATGTCGAAGTGCGACGCGATAAAAAAAGTCCCCGCCAATTCACGCTTGATCGCGCACCGGAACTGCGCGGTTTCCTTGCCAGTTTCACTGCCCTGCTATCGGGCAATGCAGCGTTGCTGCAGCAATATCACACGCTCGCCGTGAGTGGTGATGAACACGCCTGGCGCATCACCTTGACGCCGCGCGGTGCCGCGCTCGGCAAACGCATTCGCAGCATCGATGTGTATGGCAGCGAAGCCGCGCTGCGTTGCTTCAACGTGCAGCAAACCGATGGCGACAACAACGTGCTGCTGGTCGAGCAACTCGCCAGCGCCAAGCTGCCCGCGGCGTTGACCTTGCCGCATCTGAACACGCTGTGCAGCGGAGCGGCAAATTGAAATTCGCCCGGCGCGTGCCGTTGTTGATCGGCTGGTTGCTGGCGCTCGCCGCACTCGGATGGTACGTGCAGCGCAACCTGATCGTGAGCACCGATCTGCGCGGCTTCATGCCGCCGGCGCAGACCGCGGATCAGAAACTGTTGCTCGATGAAATTGGCGAAGGTCCCGGTTCGCGGTTGCTCATGCTCGCACTTAACGGCGCGCCGGAACCGCAACTCGCCGAACTCAGCCGTGGTCTTGCGCAAGCCCTGCAGCACGATGCGAATTTCGTGCAGGTGATCAACGGCGCGTTCGATACCGCCGCGCTTGATGAATCGCTGCTGTCGTATCGATTTTTGCTTTCGCCGACGCTCGATCAAAACCGTTTCGATGCGATGTTTTTGCGTGCAGAACTGGAACAGCGCGTCGAGGATCTTGGCTCGCCCGCCGCCACGTTGTTGAAGCCGTTGCTTGCGCGCGATCCGACCCTGGAAATCCTCAAACTGGCGGAACGCTGGACCCCACCAAAAGCGCCGGCGGTGCGCGAAGGCGTGTGGTTTTCAGCGAAGGGCGAAGCCCTGCTTCTCGCGCAAACCAAGGCGGCTGGTTTTGATCCCGCCGCGCAAGCCATCGCCATCGCCGTGATCGAAAAAGCCTTTCATGCGTTGCCGAATAGCGGCGCCGCAAAACTCGGCATGAGCGGGCCCGGTTATTTCGCCGTCGGCGTGAATGCGCGCACGCATGACGAGGCCGAGTGGATCGGACGCATCAGCAGCGCCGGATTTGTCCTGCTGATGTTGTTCGCCTATCGCAGCCTGAGTGTGCTCGCGCTCGGAGCACTGCCGATCGCGAGTGCGGCGCTGGCCGGCATCGCGATGCTCGTGCTGACGTTTGGCGGTGCGCATGGCATCACCTTGGCGTTCGGTTTCACCTTGCTCGGCGTCGCCCAGGAATATCCGATTCGCCTGCTCAGCCATCGCCGCGCCGGTGAAACCGCATTGGCCAGTGCGCGCGGTTTGTGGCCGTTGTTGCTCACCGCGATCGCGTCAGCGTGCGTCGCCTATCTCGCGTTTTTTGCGTCCGGCGTCGCCGGCTTGCAGCAGCTTGCGGTGTTCACGATCTGTGGCCTGCTGGTGGCCGGATTCAGCACGCGCTATCTGCTGCCGCGCGTATTGCCTGAGCGCTTTCGCGATGCCGCCGATACGCCGGGCCTCGCGCGCATTTCGCGTTGGCTGGAAAATCTGCCGCGTCCGCGTTGGTTGCCGATAGTCATCAGTGTGATTGCAGTGGCGCTGTTGTGGTTCGCGCCCGCGCCATTTTGGCAGGACGATCTCGCCGCACTCACGCCGATTCCACAACAACAACTCGTGCGCGAAGGCGAGTTGCGCGCCGCGCTCGGTGCGCCCGACATACGGTATTTGCTGATCCTGCAAGCCCCAAGCGCTGATGACGTATTGCAGTTGTCCGAACGCATGACGCCGCGCTTGGATGCATTCATTGCGGCAGGCGCGCTCGACGGCATCGAGTTGCCGAGTCGATATTTGCCAAGCGTCGCGCTGCAAAAAATACGACAAGCCAGCTTGCCGGATCGCGCCACACTCGAAGCCGCATTGCTCGACGCGCAACATGATCTGCCGTTCCGCGCTGGCCTGTTTGCGCCGTTCGTCGATGATGTCGAAACTGCACGCAAACTGCCGCCACTCACGCCGCAACAATTCCGCATGTCACCGCTCGGCGCGAGAGTCGATGCGATGCTCAGTGAGCATAGCGATCACTGGCTCGGCCTCGCCACCTTGATCGGCGTGCATGATCCGGCAAAACTTGCGGCGCTGGAAAATGAAACCCAAGGCAACGTGCGATTGCTCGATCTTAAGGGCGCGTCGGAATCGCTGTTGATCGCCTATCGCACGCGCATTTTGTGGGCGCTGTGCATCGCAATCTTGCTGCTCGCGCTCACCGTCACGATTGCCTTGCGCAGCGCGCGTCGGGTTTGGCATGTGCTCGCACCGATGACGCTCGCGACCGTGCTGGTGCTCGCGGTGTTACGAGCGAATGGCGTGTCGTTATCGTTGTTTCATCTGGTCGCACTGACCCTCGCCGCAGGCCTCGGTCTGCACTACGCGTTGTTCTTCGAGCGCCCCGTGCGCGATGCGGCCGAGGCGCGTCGTACCTTGCACGCCACGCTCGTGTGCGTGGTCTCGGCGCTGCTGGTTTTCGCGCTGCTGGCATGCTCGACCCTGCCGGTGTTGCGCGCGATCGGCCTGACCGTGAGCCTCGGTGTCGCGTTCCATTTTTGTTTGTCGATCCTCATGGCGTACGAACGCCAGACACCTGCATCGGAGCCTCGCGATGTTATCTAAATCGGAATGGAGCCAACTGATTCCACATCAGGGTGCGATGTGTCTGCTCGATCGCGTGCAAAGTTGGGATGGCGAACGTATCCATGCACTCAGCGATTCACATACGCGCTTGGATAATCCATTGCGCAGCGATGGTTTGCTGCGCGCCGTGCATCTGTGCGAATACGGCGCGCAGGCGATGGCCGTGCACGGCGCGTTGCTCGCACGCGAACAAGGCGGCGCGGCACAACCGGGCTTGCTGGTCGCGTTGCGCGACGTGCGCCTGCATGCAATCCGCATTGATGACTTGCCGGAAGCGCTCGATATCGTCGCCGAAAAACTCATGCACAGTGCATCGAGTTGGCAATATAAATTCCGCATCACCCACTGCGAAACTTTGCTCGCCGAAGGACGCGCCACGGTGATGTTGCGTGACGATGCGGCCAACGTTGCTGGAGCAGCTCATGAATAAATCTGTGCAGAATCCTCGCGTGCGTCGCGCGCTGGTCACCGGCGGCAGCGGCGATATCGGCAGCGCGATTTGTCAGGCGCTCGCCGCCGATGGACGCCACGTTATCGTCCACGCACATCAAGGCAGCGTACGTGCTGACGCCGTGGTCGCGGCGATTCGCGACAACGGCGGTTGCGCTGACACCGTGAGCTTCGATCTGACCGATGCCACGGCCACGCGCGCGGCGCTCAATACGTTGCTGGCCGACGCTCCGATTCCGATCCTCGTGCACAATGCCGGCATCCACGACGATGCGCCGCTGGCCGGCATGAGCGACGAACAATGGCGGCGCGTGATCGATATTTCGCTGCACGGATTTTTCCACGTCACGCAACCGTTGCTGTTGCCGATGGCGCGTTTGCGCTGGGGCCGCATCGTCAGCCTGTCGTCGGTCGCGGCGGTGCTCGGCAATCGCGGTCAGGCCAATTACGCCGCGGCGAAATCCGGCTTGCACGGCGCCTCGCGTTCGCTCGCGCGCGAGATGGCATCGCGCGGCATCACGGTGAATGTGGTGGCGCCGGGCGTGATCGCCGGGCGCATGACGGCCGACATGTTCACCACCGAACAGATCAAGCAACTCGTGCCCGCCGCACGCGCCGGCACGCCGCAGGAAGTTGCCGCACTCGTGCGTTTTCTAAGCAGCGAAGACGCCGGTTACATCAACGGCCAGGTGATCGGCGTGAATGGCGGCATGGGCTGAGCGTCGTGCGAGCATCGGCGCAAATTCACACCACGGCGAAACGATCGTCGTAGACTTTGCGCTCCTGAAACGAAGTTGCAGCCATGCTCAACATGTTGCTGATGTTCGCCTCGCTCGCGGGCGCCGAACCCGCCGTTGCCGCCGATTCATTGCAGCCGCTCGCATTTCTGGTCGGTGCATGCTGGGCCGGCGATTTCCCGAAGGACGGTGGTCGCGATACGCATTGTTTCGAGCCGATGTGCCGCGGCAAATTCGTACGCGATCGACACGTCGTGCGCGGCAAGCACCGCGACTATTCCGGCGAGACCATTTATTCGTGGTCGTCGCAACAAAAGCAGATTCAGCTCAGCTACTGGAGCAGCGATGGCGATGTCGAAAACGGCGCGGCCACACTCGTGGCTGATGGCTTCGATTTCCCCGAACATCACCTGACCGAACCGCGAGACATCACCATGCTCGCGTGCTGGCGCAAGCTCGATGCCGATCGCTACGAAGCGATCGAGGAGCAGAAAGACTGCGATGGCTGGAACATGATGTGGAAGGTTGAATACAAGCGCGTGCCGGCGGTCGCAGATTCCGCCAAGCATTGAGGATGCAAACAGGTCGGATTACGCGCTTGCCGTGGCGTGACTCGGCGCAGACCACGGATCGGCCCAGGCCGGAATCATTTTCAGAGTATCGATGCAGCGCACGATATTGGGAAACGCTTGCATCGGCATCTCCGATTCCTGCCAATAATTTGCCATCGAGGCGAGCTGGAAATCGGCGATCGTGAGCGGGCCGCAGGCGGTATAAGTACGATCCTGCAGATGGCTGTTCAGCACCTTGGCGAACTTGTTGAACTCGGCGATGGAGGTCTTCAGCAACTCATGATCCGGCGCGCCGATGGCAAACGTCGACTTGACCACGTGCTCGAAATAAAACGGCGCCAGCGCCGGCGACCAGTGACCATCGCCCCACGACAACCAGCGCAGCACGTCCACCTGTTCGCTCGGATTGTGCGTCGGCCACATGTCCGAACCGACCTTGATGCACAGGTAAGCCATGATCGCCGACGCCTCCCACAACACCACATCGCCATCGACCAAAGTCGGTACTTTCTTGTTCGGATTCAGCGCGACGTATTCCGGCACACGCAATCCACCGGCCATCAGATCCATTTCGATGAGTTCCGCCGCGATGCCGAGATGCTTGACCAGCGCCAGCACACGGCGCGGCGCCTGCGCCTTGATCCAATAGATTTTCATGGATGAGCTCCGTTGATTGGGCGAGTTTGATTTCTTGGCAAGTCGTTACGAATTGCTGGCACGCTGCGCCGTTGCGGGACGCAGCCAAATGTAGTTCTTGCGCATGAAAGTGATATACAACGCCGCCAGCAGTGGAGTCGCGTTGGGACCGCACTCCAGCGCTACCGATTCGCCCGCCTTGACCTCAACGCGCACCTCGGGCGATTGGCACCAGTCAATCTGTGCGCGAACGGAGTAGGTGCCAGGTAGAACCGGGATTTGCACCGATGAGTCGTTTTCGACGCAAGCAACCTCACGGCTGTCGATCAGAATTCGGTAAGCGCGCGCCCGGTCTTGCCACAGCGCCTTGGTTCTATGCACAACGATTTGCGACATTTCGGATCAACCTGCGAATGCTTGGGTGAAGCGGCGACAAAGCCATCCGCCGTGAATGCTGGATCAGGTTACGACAGGGCGGCCAACAGGCGCATGCGTTGGATCCATCTAGTTGTCTAGTCTTCGATCGGCCCGTTCTCGTTGCCGCTCGGCATTAAAATCGTGGCGACCGCTATAACCTCGCCCTCGTGTATCGTGATCTGCAGCTCACTCCGGCGAGAAGGCGATAGCAAATCATCTGCATCGGTTTGCCGCTCGCGGCATTGGTGCCGACGTTTTTGGTCTTGTCTGGCTTGCCAAATTTGGCTTCAATTTCGGCAGGCGTGAGATCGACCAACGTTTGCTGCCAATCCATCAAGGTGGTGACAGCCGCGCGCGACTTCTTGGGAAGTTTTTCAAACGCAGAAAATCGGTCCGGGCTGGCGCTTGCCACCACGCTCGCTGCAATGCTGATGGCGAACAGAGCGTAGCGGAGTATTTTCGACATAGGTTGAGGTTCGCGTGAGTGACGCAGGACGGAGCGGCCTGAGTTTGATTTCATCGGAGCGCGCAGCGAGTCCGCTTGAAGGCAAGGTCAGGCCGCACGATTGCCAAAATTGAAACGGGCGGCAGCGGGACAGAGCACTGCAAGCACTGCCGCGATGAGGAAAAGAGCCAGCACGTCGCCATACAAGTGGCCGATATGTTCCGGGTTGCTCACCGCCTGCACCGCCATGATGAGGCCGTGAACCACGCTCGACCAGATGGTGAACGAGATCAGGCTCAGGTGCCGTGCCGGGTCTTTGGCCGCGAGCAAGAGGAACACGCCCAGCGTGGCGTAGATCCCGATGATCATCTGCAGATAATGCGATTGCCCCGCGCTCCACGCCCAGCCACTGGGCCAAAGGATGGTGAGTGGATAGATGCCGAAAATCAGGACAAGACCAAGAATACGCAGCGCGAGCTGCAAGTAGCTGAGACGTGTGGTTTCGTTCACCAAGTTCTCCGTGATGGAAAGGTGTTAGCTTGCTCTGTGATACCGGGTCTGGCAAGGTTGTAGCTCGTAGGTCGGATGAGCGGCGCAGCCGCGTTATCCGACAATTGCAGGATAAATCCGTGTCACGAGAATTACAATCGTCGCATACGGGGCTCCGCTCGCTGCCAATCGTCGGAAGGCGCTGTGCTTTTCCGACCTGCACGCTGCAACAGATTTCATTCCACAACAATCGGCGGCTCTCTCCGCGCGCGCAAATAATTGCCGGGCCTAAAACCCCCCGTCGCGAGTCGCCACGAAATCATGCGTGTAATACGCATCACATCGGCGAACGGGCGGAAATGACTCGCGCGGCGTCCGTCCTGATAACGGGATTCGATTGCGACCGATACTGTGCGGATGCCGTGTTCGGCGGCTTCGATGAGGATTTCGCTTTCGAATACGAATCCCGAGTGCGGCAGATTTTTTGCGAGTTCGAGCACTTCGCGCGGGTAATAACGCTGGCCGCTTTGCGAGTCGACGATCGCCTGGCCGGCAGTCCACGACACAAACCAGTCGGCCACGTCGTTGCCGAAACGGCGGCCGCCCGGGGCGTTGGCGCGGCCACGCAGGCGCGCGCCGATCACGACATGACGAGGATATCGCGCGGCGACGGCAAGCAAGCGCGGGATGTCGTCGGCGCAATGCTGGCCGTCACCGTCCATCGTCACCACGCCGCTGCAGCCGAGCTTGAGCGCGGCGCCAAAACCTTCGAGCAGCGCCTGCGCCTTGCCTTGCGGCGTGGCGTGCTTGATCAGCGTGACTGGCAGATCGGCGATTTGCGCCAGCGTGTTGTCGCTCGATCCATCGTCGATCACGATCACGGTCGCGCAGTGCTTCAGCGCGGCGCTGACGACCGCGCGAATCGCGATTTCCTCATTCAGCGCCGGAATCACCACGGCTTGTTGGCCGGCGGGTTGGGCGCTCAGGTCGGGCATTCTGAAATCTCCATGCGTAATAACAGCTCGGCGCCTGCGCTCAGTATCACGGCGGGCTGCGGCGCGCCGGCCAGCGCCACAAGCAGCGGCAGGCAGGACGCCATCGGATTGGCAGTGTACAACTGTTGCAACAGCGGACTGCTGAATATGGCGGCAGACGGCGCTGAACCGTGTTCGATGAACATGTCGATTGTGGCTACGGAATGCGCGCTGCGCCGATTACTCAACGCCAGCGCTGCGCCAAACAGTGCGGTGCTGCTGGCTACCTGATTCAACACCGGTGGGCTGGCAATGTCATATGCCACGAGCAGCACGCTATCGTCGTCGGCCTGCAATTGCATGGTCGCTTCGAGCAGGCCCGCGCCGAAACTGTGCGGCCCCGCGCTCAGCGCAGTGGTCGGCGTCGTGCTGCCGCTGGCGATGCCCCAATAACCCGCCGCGGCGTTGTGTACCGAGTTATGGAATTTGGTCGGCGAGAGTTGTGTCGGCGCGCTTGCGAGCGTGCTGCACATGTGATCGGTGATCGCGAGATCACCGTAGGTGCAAGTGAACACACTCGGCAGTTCGCGCGGGTCGCGCGCCGCCGCGCTGCACGCCTGCGTGGCGACTTCGAGCGCGAGCAGCACCGAATCTGGCGCGCGTCTTTTTTCTGCGGCGGCCAGCATGCTCGGTGCGGGTTTAACGGGCGCATCGGTCAGGACGGGATCACCGCGAAAACAACCACGCAACGCCGCGAAGTTTGGCAAACCAGCAGCCCAGAAGCCGATGCCATCCACATACATTTGCCAACGTCGCGATGTGTTCATGCGCGACCGAAAGCCAGCACGCAATTGTTACCGCCGAAGCCGAACGAATTGCTCAGCACATGACGCAACGGCTGCTTGCGATTTTCGAGATGGATCTGCGGCCCGCACAAGCTGTCGAGCTTGGTGCTGTTCAAGATACCAGGCACAAATCCGTGCTCCAGCGCGAGCAACGAAATCACCGCCTCAATGATGCCGGCCGCGCCGAGCGTGTGGCCGGTCCAGCCCTTGGTCGAACTCGCGCTGGTGCGCGCGGGAAACATGCTGGCGATCAAGGCGGCTTCGACCTCGTCGTTTTTCTGGCTCGCGGTGCCGTGCAGATTGATGTAGTCGATATCGCCCGCAGCGAGTCCGGCGCGTGCGAGTGCGGCATCGATCGCGAGGCGTGCGCCCAAGCCTTTGGGATGCGGCGATGACATGTGGAACGCATCGCTCGATTCGCCATAACCAAGCAGGCGCGGCGCAGTGTCGGCATCGTGTGCGAGCTGCACCAACGCAAACCCGGCGGCCTCGCCGATCGAAATGCCGCTGCGCGCGGCGTCGAACGGGCGGCACGGATCGGGCGATACCAGTTCCAGCGAACCGAAGCCGTAAAGCACGCTGTCGCACAGACTGTCGACGCCGCCAACGATGGCTGCATCGACAATGCCGGCGCGCAACATTCGTTCGGCCTGCGCAAACACCTTGGCGCTTGATGAACACGCCGTCGATACCGTCACGCATGGCCCGCGCAATTCCAGCGCGCGCTGCACAAAATGCACGAGCGAATTCGGATTGTGTAGTGTCGGCTCGCGCAGCGCGGGCGGAAAATTTCCTGCGGCATCGAGTTCGCGATAAC
>JAYVTP010000071.1:0-1851 GCA_043788685.1 Pseudolysobacter sp.
AACTCATGGCTCGCATCGCGCGTGAAATTGCGTTCGCGCTCGACAAACGATTCGATGCGGGTGGCGAAACCGTGCAGCGCTCGCGCGAGGGTTTCGACATCGCCGTCGAGATCGCTGCTGAGATTGTCGGGATCGAGAGCTTCGAGATCGGGTTTTTTCGGATCCCACATGCGCACCACGTTGGCCAGCCCGATCACTGGTGACAACGCATGCCGCGAGGCGCGATAGGTAAGCCACGTGGTGATGTAGATGATCAGCAAGACTACGATCAACGGCACGAAGCCGAACAGGAAAGCGAGTCGTCCAACTTGTTCTTGGTGAAAAACCAAAAACAGCTTGCCGACTTCGGCTTGTTCAACGTAGATCAGGTCATCGCTGGTGGAATTCTCGCGGTGATAAAAACCGACATCCATTTCGCGGATTTTATCGGGCAAGGTTTCCTTGTCCTGCCCCGTACGCAATAGATACGCCGACATATTGTAGGTATCGGGCGGCGGCGCGTTCGGATTGCTGTGCAGCAGTTTCCAGTAGTGCGTGGCCTCGGCTTGTAACGCGTGTTTGATCAGCACGTTTTCGAGCACCATCGCCGCACCGTAAACACCCAGCACGGTGGCAAAACTGATCGCCGCGACCTGCAGCACAAACACCGTGCGGATTTTGCGGCGCAGGCCGGAATTACGGGGCATGTCGAGAGCGTCGATGGGTTTTACAGGCTCTCGTTTTCAATGCTTTCGGCATCGAGATCCGCCAGTCGATAACCTGCGCTGTGAATGGTATGCAGCAGGGTTTTCTGGAACGGCTTGTCGATCACCTTGCGCAGGTTGTAGAGGTGGCTGCGCAAGGTATCCGAATCAGGCAGCAGATCGCCCCAGACTTCGCGCTCGATGTCGCGACGGCTGACCACGCGCGGCGATTCGCGCATGAGGATGCTCAGCAATTTCAAGCCAATCGGCGAGATCACGAGATCCTGTCCACCACGCGTGAGGCGCAACGTCGCAGTATCCAGCACCAGATCGCCGACCTTCAGAATTTCCGCGCTGACCTGCCGGCGCTCGCGGCGAATCAGCGCGCGTACACGCGCTTCGAGTTCGCGAATCTCGAACGGCTTGACCAGATAATCATCGGCGCCCGCGTCCAGCCCGATGAGTTTGTCATCGAGCGTGTCGCGCGCCGTGAGCATCAGCACCGGCGTGGATTTTTTGCCGTCGAGACGCAGTTTGCGACACACCTCCAAGCCGTCCATGCCGGGCAGCATGAGATCGAGGATGATCACATCGTAGCTATTGGTCATGGCCAAGTGCAGGCCGGTCACACCATCGGCGGCATAATCCAGACTGTAACCACGGCTTTCGAGAAATCCGCCAGCCATTTCCGCGATGTCGCGGTTGTCTTCGACCAGCAAGATAAATCCGGCAAGTTCTTCGCGTTGCTTCATCGATACACTCCTGATAGCGAAGCAGCCTGAGGCGCCATACGCCACCGGCTTCGAGCAAAATCCTACAGCAAAATCATTTTATCGCGACAACTATTTTATCGGCTCGGCGTGGGTCGCACCGGACGCGCTCCAGACCTGCGAGCGCGGCCATGATCCAGATCACGATCCGCATGTACGCGCCGCAAAAACGCGAAGCTCACGCTCAGCCTACATCGTTGCTTGTAAAAATCGTGGTTAGACCATCAAAGTCACTTCTTTATGATTGCTGCCCAACCCAATGCCTCCGTCCCGGAGGATTTCGATGAAATCCTCGCGGCGCTGATCGCCCGGCTGCAGGCGCAGGATGAAACCGCGCTCGCCGAACTCTACGATTGCACCGTGGCCAAGGTATATGGCGTGGTGGCGCGGATCATGAA
>JAYVTP010000072.1:0-3576 GCA_043788685.1 Pseudolysobacter sp.
GCAATTCAGGATCAGGGTCGGTGCTTCGCTGAACGGGTCGAGCACGGCGCTGTCCGGATCGGGCATCAGCACCATGTCCGATTCGTTGATGCCTTTCCAACCGGCGATGGACGAACCATCGAACATCTTGCCTTCCTCGAACAGCGCATCGTCGGCGGCATGCGCCGGAAACGTCACGTGGTGCTGCTTGCCCAGCATATCGGCAAAACGCAGATCGACGAACTCCACATCGTGCTCCTGGATCAGCTTTTGAACATTGGCGGCGGACATAAAATCTCCTGCGTGAGTGATGGTTACGGGATTCGCATCATCGCAGACCGTGGTGAAAATTTGCTATCTCGATACATGCAAAAATCGGCGCCGCACACACATGCGAACGCCGACCCGGAGTTGCACACGGCGTTGCGCAAAATACTTGCGGACGCCGAGCGCGATGACGACTACATATCGTATGCCGACTCGCCGTGCGAACTGATATCGAGACCTTCGCGCTCCTGCTCTTCGGTCACCCGCAGACCGACGATCAGATCGGCGATCTTGAACGCGATGAGTGCCACCACTGCCGTCCACACGATCGTGATGCCGACCGCTTTGGCCTGGATCAGCAACTGCTGCGGAATGCCCGGATAACCCATCGTCATCTTCACCCAATCCTGGGTCGAGCCCGGCCCACCGAGACTCGGCGCGTTGAAAATGCCGGTCAGCAACGCGCCGCTGATGCCACCGAGCGCGTGCACGCCGAATACGTCGAGCGAGTCGTCGGCCTTGATGATTTTTTTCAGGCCCATCACACCCCACAGACAGATCACGCCCGCAGCCAGACCGATCGCGAACGCGCCCGGCACGCCGACATTGCCCGCTGCCGGAGTAATGGCCACCAAGCCGGCAACCGCACCGGAAGCCGCGCCGAGCATCGAAGGTTTGCCCTTCACGAGCCACTCGACCAAGGTCCACGACAACACCGCGCACGCGGTGGCGAGATAGGTGTTGAGAAACGCGAGCGCGGCCGAACCGTTTGCTTCAAGTGCGGAGCCGGCATTGAAACCGAACCAGCCGAACCACAGCAACGAAGCGCCGATCATGGTCATGGTCAGACTGTGCGGACGGATCGCTTCGCGACCATATCCGACGCGCTTGCCGAGCATGTATGCACCGATCAAACCGGCCACACCGGCATTGATATGCACGACCGTACCGCCGGCGAAATCGAGCGCGCCCATCTGCCAGATGTAACCCGCAGTGGCGTTGATCGCGTCACTCTTGCTGGCATCGACATACGCATCCGGGCCCGCCCAGAACCAGACCATGTGCGCGATCGGCAGATAGCTGAAGGTGAACCAGATCACCATGAAAATCAGCACCGCGGAAAATTTCACACGCTCCACGATCGAACCCAGAATCAGACAGCAGGTGATCGCGGCGAAGGTCGCCTGGAATACCGCAAACACGATTTCATAAAGCGGCGTCGCCTTGGAAAATGTCGCGGCCATCGAGAACGAACCGTCGGCCGGAGTAAACGTGCCGTTGAGGAACAATCGCGAGAGTCCGCCATAGAACGCGTTGCCCTCGGTGAACGCGATGCTGTAGCCGTAGACAAACCACAGCACCGTGATCAGCGAAAACACGACAAACACCTGCATCAGCACCGACAGCATGTTCTTGGTGCGCACGAGGCCGCCGTAAAACAACGCCAGTGCGGGCACCGACATCAGCAATACCAGCGCGGTGGATGTCAGCATCCACGCGGTATCGCCCTTGTTCGGCACCGGTGCGGGCGGTGGTGCCGCAGCCGATGCGACGGCGGGTACGGCATCCTGGGCGAAGCCGTATTGCGCGAGCAAAAGTGCCGCGGCGCCGCAGGCGAGCACGATCAGCATCGGTCTGTAATTTTTTACATCGGAAGTTCGAGTTGCGGTAATCATTGGGGTCGCCTCGTTGATAGTGATGCGGTCAGAGCGCGTCTTTGCCGATTTCGCCCGTGCGAATGCGCACGACCTGCTCGATCGGACTCACGAAAATCTTGCCGTCGCCGATCTTGTCGGTGCGAGCGGCCTGCATGATGACTTCGATTGCGGCCTCGACCAGTTCGTCGGGAACGACGGCTTCGATCTTGATTTTCGGCAACAGGTCGACCACGTATTCGGCACCGCGATAAAGCTCGGTATGGCCTTTCTGTCGACCGAAGCCTTTGACCTCGGTGACGGTCAGGCCCGACACCGCGATTTGGGTGAGGCCCTCGCGCACTTCATCGAGTTTGAACGGCCGGATGATGGCGGTGATCAGTTTCATCGGTATCTCCTTTTTTCAGCCCAGATCGGGGCGGGACGGGTTTGCCTGGATCGCTGCGCGCTCACCTCAGAACGTCTTGGTCAGCGTGATCACACCTGTCGAGCGACCGACAAAATGATCGTGGGAATTGGTGTAGACGGACTTGTCGGCATTGCTGTCGAAATAGGCGATCGCGAGCGCGAAACCCTTGTCGAAATTCTTGGTGATGCCGAGCTTGTAGTCGGTGTAGGACGCATCGCCGAAACCATCGATGCGCTGGTGACCGACATGGGCATTCAACAGCCAGGTCGGCACGAACTCGTAGTTCGCCGAAAGATCGATGTAGCCCGAATTCTTGGTATCGGTAAAACCGAACGCGTTGCTCAGCGTGTGCGAATATTTCAGCGAGACGAATTTGTACGACAGCGCGCCGTAGATTTCGGTGGTGTTCGCACTCGTGAATCCGCCCGGATACGTGCCCGGATAATAGTAGGTGTAGAGACCGACGTCGTAGCCCAGGTCATCGTTGAACTTGCCGCGATAACCGGCGTAGAAATCGAACTCGACATTGCTCGACACCGGCGCCGCCGAGGTCGAGTAATCCGATAGCCAACTGATGCTGCTTCCCCAGAATCCCACGTAGATCCCGCTGGGATCGTCGTACTCCAGACCGCCCTGCAAAGCAGGTTTTTCATTGGTCTGGGTCAAGCCACGAAAAATATAATCGCTCGCCACGGTCAGCGATCCGACCCACGGATTCGCTGCTGCGGCGGGCACTGCGTCTTGCGCAAACGTCGTGCGAGCAACGCTCAATAGTGCGATAGAAATTGCAACAGCAAACGCAATGCGCTTCATGGCTCATTCCTCTTTTACGGGTTAAGGGCACGGTGGGTATTCATGCCGACGCGCCGTGTTGCACGCCTGCCTGCGCACGACACAATCACGTCGTGCGGTAATCCCAAGTCCAGCTCCTATCCCTCCCCTGCAACGCGACGTCCGTGCGTCGTGTTTCGCTCCTTTCTCCTTCTCCGTTGATTCGGACGTTCCGGCGCCGCACCCCTGCAACGCCGGAACCGCCTGAATTTTTTCAGATCGAGTAATACATCTGGTATTCGAGCGGATGCGTGGCCGCCCGGAAGCGCGTCACTTCCTGCATCTTCAGCTCGATGTAGGCATCGATGAAATCGTCCGAGAACACGCCGCCTGCGGTCAGGAACGCGCGATCCTTGTTCAATGCTTCCAGCGCCTGATCCAGACTGTGGCATACGGTCGGGATGCCCTTCTCTTCTTCCGGCGGCAAGTCGTACA
>JAYVTP010000073.1:0-3238 GCA_043788685.1 Pseudolysobacter sp.
GCGATCGTGCAGAAGAATAATTTTTACGGCATGCAGTTCCATCCCGAACGTTCGAGTCGGGTTGGGGCTTTGTTGCTGCAGAATTTTTTACGATTGAATTGATGTGTGCGAGCTGATGCCAAACGAAATCCCATCCAGTGAAACCATGACCGTGATTCCCGCCATCGACCTGCGCGGCGGCGGTGTGGTGCGGCTGCGCCAAGGCGATTACGCGCGCGAAACCAATTACGAAATCGCTCCGCAGGCACTCGCGGAAAATTACGCGCAGGCCGGCGCACGCTGGTTGCATATGGTTGATCTCGACGGCGCGCGCGGTGGCAGTTTAGCCAACCTCGCGGTGATCGCCGTCATCGCTGCCAGCGCCAAGCTTCAGGTGCAGGCGGGCGGCGGGGTACGCACGATCGACGATGTGCAGCGTCTGTTTGATCACGGCGTCGCGCGCGTCGTGCTCGGCAGTGTCGCGGTGCGCGAGCCGCAGCGTGTGCTCGAATGGATCGCGCACTTTGGTGCTGAAAAAATCTGCATCGCGCTTGATACGCGTGCGAATAATGGGCGCTGGGAATTGCCGGTGTCGGGTTGGACCGAAAACGCCAGCGCCACGCTCGAGGAACTCGCACCGCTGTATGCGGCCAATGGTGCGCGGCATTTGTTATGCACCGATATCGCGCGCGACGGCATGTTGTCCGGGCCGAATCTCGATCTGTATCGGTATCTGCAAACCATCGCGCCGGTGCTGGCGGTGCAAGCCTCTGGTGGCGTGCGTGATCTGGCCGATGTGTTGGCCTTGCGCGCCAGTGGCGTGAGCGGCGCGATACTCGGCCGCAGTCTGCTCGAAGGCAAACTGGATTTGCGCGAGGCGCTGACATGCTGACCCGGCGCATCATTCCGTGCCTCGATGTGCGCGACGGCAAAGTCGTCAAGGGCGTGCGTTTTCGCGATCATGTGGTGATGGGCGAAATCGTCAATCTCGCCTTGCGCTATCGCGATGAAGGCGCCGATGAGTTGGTGTTCTACGACATCACCGCCAGCCCGGAAAACCGGCGCGTCGATCGTGCCTGGGTCGAGCGTGTGGCGCGTGTGATCGATATTCCATTTTGCGTGGCCGGCGGTATTCGCAATGTGGCTGATGCACGCGAAATTCTGCACGCCGGTGCCGACAAGATTTCAGTGAATTCACCAGCGCTGGAGCGCCCCGATCTGATCGACGAGCTGGCCGATGCATTCGGTGTGCAATGTGTCGTGGTCGGCATCGACAGTCGCCGTGTCGATGGCGAATACCGGATCAATCAATACACCGGTGATCCCGAAAAAATGCGCGAACTCGCGCGCCGCACGCTGGACTGGGTGGTCGAAGTGCAGCAGCGCGGTGCTGGCGAAATCGTGCTCAACTGCATGGGCGCCGACGGTGTGCGCGAAGGTTACGATCTGGCGCAATTGCAGGCCGTGCGCGCTTTGTGTCATGTGCCACTGATCGCCTCGGGTGGCGCGGGCGCGGTCGAACATTTTCGCGACGTGTTCGTCGCGGCTGATGTCGACGGTGCGCTGGCTGCTAGCGTGTTCCATTCGGGCGCAATTCCGATCAATACTCTGAAAAAATTTCTTGCCGCTGCCGGCACCGCGGTGCGCCCATGAACGATGTGATCGATAACAACAATTTCCTCGGCGACGATGCCACCGACAAGCTTGTCTGGAACAAGGGCGATGGCTTGCTGCCGGTGATAGTGCAGCATGCGTTGAATGCGAGCGTGCTGATGCTCGGTTACATGAACCTGACAGCTCTGCAAGAAACGCTGCAAAGTGGAAAAGTGACTTTTTACAGTCGCAGCAAACAGCGCTTGTGGACCAAGGGCGAAAGCTCGGGACATTTCCTGCTGCTGCAATCTGCGCACATCGATTGCGACCACGACACGCTACTGCTGCACGCGCTGCCGCAAGGGCCGACCTGCCACACCGGCACGGCAAGCTGTTTCGGCGATATCGCGACGCCGCGTTTGAGTTTTCTCGCCGAGCTTGATGCGCTGGTCGCGCAGCGCGAGATTGAGCGTCCGGCCGATAGCTATACGACCAAACTTTTCGCCAGCGGTGTGCGCCGGATTGCGCAGAAAGTCGGCGAGGAAGGTGTCGAAACCGCACTCGCGGCGGTGGTGCAGGATGATCAAGCGTTGCTCGGCGAGGTGGCCGATCTGACGTTCCATTTGCTGGTGCTGTTGCGCGCGCGCGGACTCGGTCTGGATGCGTTGCTGCAGGTGCTGCAAAAACGTCATCAGCGCTGAGCACCATAAAATTCGCGCAAGGATTTTGCGCGCAAGGCCGAAGTCCGTATAGTCGGCCGCGGAGAGCAGACGATGAATCCTACTTTGCCCAGCGCGCAAACCTCGCCCGACGCCGCGCCCGCGCCAGCCTCGGTCGACACGCTGTTCGATGAAGTTTATCTGCGCCTGAAAGCCATGGCCGGCCGGCAGATTGCGCATGGTCGCGCTGACAATACGCTCAACACCGCCGCGCTGGTGCACGAGCTGTACTTACGCATCAATACCCATCGCGAACTCAGCTTTGAACATCCCGCGCAGTTTTTCGCGTATGCGGCGCGCGCGATGCGGCATCTGCTGAGCGATCGTGCGCGTGATCGTTTGCGCCAGTGCGCTGGGGGCGACTGGCTGCGCGTGACCTTGACCGGCGTCGACCAGCGTATCGCTACTGACAGCGCGGAGCAGGCGCTGGCGCTGGACGCAGCGTTGCATCGTCTGGAGCAAACCGACGCGCGTGCCGCTCGTGTGGTCGAGCTGCGTTATTTCGCCGGACTAACGCTTGACCAGGTCGCCGAAATGCTTGCGCTGACACGTCGCACGATTGATCGTGACTGGCGTTTTGCGCGCGCGTTTTTGCACGACGTGCTGGATTGATCCGCGCTGCTGGCGTCATCGTGGTGCAATTTCTTTGCATACTTTGATGCCATCGCAGAAATCGCCAATCCTGGCGTCACTCTGCTTAACTCTGTCGTTCGTCGACTCGAATCGCAACTCGGACCGCGTGCCGATACCGTGCCCTGAATCGGCAATGTTCTTTTTTTTCGGATCTGACTTCGCATGTCATCGCCGGCAAGATCGGCTACTTCGCTCACAGCGTGCGTCTTGCTGCAAAAAGCGTGCAGCACGATTTAATGTTTGCGATAACGCTATCGCACAGAGCCGCGTGCGACGCTGCCGCTTGATCAAGCCCGCATCGGTTTAATCAGAGA
>JAYVTP010000074.1:0-4366 GCA_043788685.1 Pseudolysobacter sp.
GATACTGGCGATTTCCGCTTGCTCAGTCGGCGTGCGCTGGATGGCATGAAACAATTGCGCGAACGCCAGCGTTTCATGAAAGGCCTGTTTACCTGGGTCGGATTCAAGCAGCTGTCCGTGCCGTACGATCGCGACCCACGTTTTGCCGGCACCACAAAATTCAATTACTGGCGCTTGTGGAATTTTGCCCTGGACGGCATCACCTCGTTTTCCGGCGCACCCTTGAAGGCGGCGACTTATGTCGGATCGTTCACTGCGATGATCGCTTTCGTCTACGGCGTCTGGGTGCTGATCAAGGCGTTGGTGTGGGGTGATACCGTCAAGGGGTATCCATCGTTGATGCTGGTCGTATTATTCCTTGGCGGCGTGCAACTCGTGGCGCTCGGCGTGATTGGCGAATACCTTGGCCGCTTGTATGTGGAAGCAAAACAACGGCCGCTGTACCTAACTGATGAATTTATTGCAGCCGTAGAAAACCCTTCAGACCGATAGCCTTTTTTTGCCGTTGGCTGTTGCTAGCCAAACCGCAGTAGACTGTATGAAACCGCTGTCGCTGCGACAGCCTCGTCATGATGGAGGTTCGTGTCATGCATCAGGCCAAACATCTGCTGGAAAACAAAGGTAGCGCCATCCATGCGATTGCGCCCGATGCGTCCGTGCTCGACGCGATCAAACTCATGGCCGAAAAACACGTCGGTGCCTTGCTGGTAATGCGCGGCGCGACGCTGATCGGCATCGTTTCCGAGCGAGATTACGCGCGCAAAGTGGTGCTGATGGGGCGTTCATCCCATGACACTGCCGTGCTCGATATCATGTCTGCTCCGGTCATCACAGTGAATCCGCAGGCCACTGTTGCCGAGTGCATGCAGACAGTCACCGAGCATCGTGTGCGCCATCTGCCGGTGGTCGATGGCGAACGCGTGGTCGGTGTGCTCTCGATTGGCGACCTGGTCAAATCCGTGATCGACGAGCAACAGCAGCATATCGATCAACTGCAACGTTACATTGCCGGGTGAGTCGTGGTGGTGGCGGGCGAGGCTGCAATGTCTGGACAGTGCGAGTAGTCCACACGCATCGTTCTGCCCAAGGCGCGAAGCGATTCCATGAAGATTCTCGCTGCCTACGCCGTGCAAGGCGGCGCGCGTGAGCATCCGCGAGAACGATCCCCGCCACGCGACGCTGCAACGCGTGCTGCGCGATTACGGTGCCAAGTTACGTGCCCTGATCGAGACCCACGGACTGGCACGATATGGCATTGATCCCGACGATATCG
This sequence comes from Pseudolysobacter sp., assembly GCA_043788685.1. GTDB lineage: Bacteria > Pseudomonadota > Gammaproteobacteria > Xanthomonadales > Rhodanobacteraceae > Pseudolysobacter. The sequence continues at coordinate 1,274 of JAYVTP010000074.1, forward strand.
AGCAAGAAGTACGCATTCGTCTGTGGAAAGCGCTGGAACGTGACCAGAATTCGGTCTTTCATGCGTTATATATACAGAGAACAGTGGCAAGCACCGTAATCGACGCGTTACGAAGGCTGCAGGCGAGGCCAGTCGAGGCGATGCCGGAAGACGAAGAATCGATGGCGTTGCAGGATACCTCCGCGCGGCCCGACGATATGGCGGGCGGGTCGCAGTACATGGTGCTAATAGCAAGCTGCTTGGCGGAATTACCGGGTCAGCGCGGCCAAGTGGTGGCGCTCCATCTGCAAGGTTTCCGGGCAGAAGAAATATCCGGGCTGGTGAGTGTTTCGGTGGATGCAGTACGAAAATTATTATCGCGAGGGTTGGAGCAGCTCAAGTTGCGCCTGACCCAATTGGGGTGTGGAGATTTCGATGAATAAGCACAGTCAGAACAAGCCGAGTCTCGGGCGGATCTATCGTCAGTCCGCTGCCGATGTTTTGCAGAGTTCGGTTGCATCGAGCGATGCCGATCTGCTGGCACAGGCCGCTGCTGGTAACTTAAGCAACCAAAACCGCGAAAAGGCGATTTCGGCCATCGCGAGTTCGGCCATTGAGGCCGATCTGTATCGATTGTTGCTGGCGTTGCAGCCGACATCGGTCGAACTTGCGCAAGATCTGGCAACGCAGTCGCAGGCGCCTGACACGGTGGTGCCATTCAAGCGCGCTCAGCCTGCCCAGCATGCGCCTGCACTTCGCTCGCGTCTGATACTTACGCGCTGGGCTTCATTTGCCGTGGCAGCGGCCGTGGTGGCGGCTGTGCTCGTCACCGTGCCGCGCAGTTTCCAACCAGGTTCGCAAACACCCGTGATCGCGCAGCAGAAAATCACCGTGCCGCCGGCCGAGGACATAATTTTCCGCGCCGAAACAGGTTCACGTATGGCCAGCAATCGCGGCGAATCGAACCCGACTGCCCGCCACAGCGACACGATTTTCAATTCGAATAGTGCGGGTGAAGGCGACAAGATCTTCAGCGCCCGCTTCAACGGCAGCTAAGGATGCTCCCGCAAAGACAGCGCTCGGCATGATCACACTGCCGAGCGTTTCAAATAATCCTCAAGTGTAACTGCGGAAATCGCTCGCGACCCGCAAATCAAGCGATCAAAGCCGCACTCGCATGTTCGCGAGTCGCCGCAAAATGTATCGCTGGCGCGCGTTCGATCGCCAGTTGCAGATTGACCCGCGTCGGCGCCAGATAGACCAGTTCACCCGCCGCATCCAGCGACAGAAACGACGCATTCTTCTCGCGGAATTCGGCGAGTTTTTTCTCGTCTTCGCCGTGTACCCAACGCGCTGTGACCACGCCAATACTCTCGAAAAGACAGTCCACGCCGTACTCGTCCTTGAGCCGATACGCGACCACTTCGAATTGCAAAACGCCGACCGCGCCGAGAATCAAATCATTCGACATCAGCGGCCGGAAAAATTGCGTCGCGCCTTCTTCCGATAGCTGGGCCAAGCCCTTTTGCAGTTGCTTGATCTTCAGCGGATCACGCAAACGCGCGCGGCGGAACAATTCCGGCGCAAAATTCGGGATGCCGGTGAAGCTCAGATTCTCGCCTTCGGTGAACGTATCGCCGATCGAAATCGTGCCGTGGTTATGGATGCCGATAACATCGCCGGGCCATGCCGTTTCTACCAGTTCGCGGTCCGACGCCATGAACGTCAGCGCATTCGCGAGTTTCATTTCCTTGCGCGTGCGTACATGAAACGCCTTCATGCCCGCGGTAAATTTCCCCGAGCAGATGCGCATGAACGCAACGCGATCACGATGCATCGGATCCATGTTTGCCTGGATCTTGAATACGAAGCCGGTGAGTTTGGTTTCATCGGGAGAAATCTCGCGCGAGGTCGTGGCGCGCGCTAGTGGGCCGGGTGCATTTTCGACAAACGCATCGAGTAGCGGCTGCACGCCGAAATTGTTCACCGCCGAGCCGAAGAACACCGGAGTCTGTTGGCCGGCCAGATAGGCATCGCGATCAAATGGATTCGATGCGCCCAGCACCAGCTCCAGTTCATCGCGCAATTCATCGTACATGTCGCCAAGGCGCCGACGCAATTCGGGATGATCCAAACCAATAAAAATTGTCGAATCCTGGCGCGTGAAATTGCGCCCGGGTTCGTACAAATGCACTTCATTGCTGAGCAGGTGATACACACCCTTGAGGCGTGAACCCATGCCGATCGGCCACGTCACCGGCGCGCATTGAATGCCCAGCACCGACTCCACCTCATCGAGCAATTCGATCGGCGAACGACCCTCGCGATCGAGCTTGTTGATGAAGGTCATGATCGGCGTGTCGCGCAGGCGGCAGACTTCCATGAGCTTGATCGTGCGTTCTTCCACGCCCTTGGCGCAGTCGATCACCATCAGCGCGGAATCGACCGCGGTCAGCACGCGATAGGTGTCTTCGGAGAAATCCGCGTGGCCCGGTGTATCGAGCAGATTGATGACGCGATCCTCGTACGGAAACTGCATCACCGATGACGTCACCGAGATGCCGCGCTCCTTTTCCAGCGCCATCCAGTCCGACGTCGCATGCCGCGCCGCCTTGCGCGATTTCACGCTGCCCGCCATCTGGATCGCGCCGCCGAACAGCAACAGCTTTTCGGTCAACGTCGTCTTGCCCGCATCGGGATGCGAGATGATGGCGAAGGTGCGGCGGCGTTGGGTTTCGGTGAGCTGGGTCATTGGGTGCTGCGACAATGTGATGATCGATCGGGCTACACACGGTAGGCACGATGGATGGAAAGGGCAACGATTATAGTCGATCCGCATCGGGCGCATGGCCGCAGCGCTTCAGTGCGGTCACGGCTCGCCGAGCAACATGCCTTCAACTGGAACGAAGCCGCCCGTCGCATCGGCAAATTTGAACGGCACCGACACCAATTCCATATTCCGATTCTGCTGGATGCAAAAATGCAGATGCGGCCCGCTTGAATATCCGGTATCCCCGGACAGCGCCAGTGTCTCGCCCGCCCGCACACGCGCGCCGACATGCACCCGCGCCGTCTCCATCTGCAGATGCGCATACACCGCCATGCTGCCATCGG
>JAYVTP010000075.1:0-4257 GCA_043788685.1 Pseudolysobacter sp.
TGTGGACCGAGCGTCAGACGCGTTATTCGCGCGCGCTGCTCGAAACACTCGCGCTGATCGCGTACCGCCAGCCGATCACACGCGGCGAGATCGAGCAGATTCGCGGTGTCGCGGTTTCGACCAATATCATCAAGACGCTCGAAGAGCGCGAATGGGTGCGTGTCGTCGGTTATCGCGATGTGCCGGGCAAGCCGGCGATCTACGGCACCAACAAGAATTTCCTCGACTACTTCAATCTGAAATCGCTGGATCAACTGCCGCCTCTCGCGGAGATTCACGACATGGACGACCTCGATCCACAGTTGATGCTCGGCCCGTCCGCGGCACCGATTGCGCTGGCCGCAGAAATCGAAACCGACGAGACGTCAGCCGACCTCGCGGCGAGCGAACCACCAGCAACCGAACCACACGAAGAATCCGACGCATTGATCGAATCAACCAACACCAGCCCATCTTCAACCGCGCACGAAACCGTGCCGGTCGAACACCACGATGCCACGCGCATCGAATCCAACGACATTGCGGTCGACGCAACGTCCCTCCCACCCACCAGTGAATCCCTCGACGCGGCCACCGCCGCCGACGAGACTGCCGCCACCCCGGAGCAACCCGCATGAACGCGCCAACGCGCACCGTCCTTAGTCTCAAACGCCCGCAAGAAGGCGACATCGTTCTGGAAGAACGCCTGCACAAAGTGCTCGCCACTGCCGGCCTCGGCTCACGCCGTCTGCTCGAAACTCGCATTGAAGCGGGTGAGGTCAAGGTCAACGGCGCCGCTGCCACGCTCGGCTCCAGCCTGCGTCCGGGCGATCGTGTCGAGCTCGACGGCAAGCTGTTCGTCGCCGTCACCGACAACAACGAAAACGCCGAAGTGCTGGTCTACCACAAGCCCGAAGGCGTGGTCACCACGCGCGACGATCCGGAAGGCCGCCCGACCGTGTTCGAACAACTGCCGCGCCTGAAAGGTGCGCGCTGGATCACGATCGGCCGCCTCGATATCAATACCACCGGCTTGCTGCTGCTGACCACCGATGGCGCGCTCGCCCATACACTCATGCATCCGAGCACCGAGATCGCACGCGAATACATCTGTCGTGTGCACGGCGAAGTACCGGACGAAGCGCTGGAGAAACTGCAGAGCGGCGTCGAACTGGAAGACGGCCCGGCGCGTTTTGAAGAACTCGCCATCATCAGCCGCGGCGACAGCCACTCGTGGTTCCGCATCGTGCTGCGCGAAGGTCGCAACCGCGAAGTTCGCCGCATGTGGGAATCGCAGGGTTTGATGGTCAGCCGACTCAAGCGCACGCGTTACGGCAATGTCGAATTGCCGCGACTGCTGCGTAAAGGCGGTTGTGAAAATCTGGATGCGGATCAGGTCAAGGCGTTGCGCCAACTGGTCGGTGCCACGGCACCGGAACCCGTGCTGACGTTGCAGCCGGTGATCAACCAGCGCCGCGCCAAAACCGGTAACGAATTCCGTCCCGAGCCGCGCGCGCAACAAGCGTGGACCGGCAGCAGCAGTCACGATGAAGGTCGCGAACTGCGCGCGTTCGATCGCATTCGCGACGATACGCCGTCGCGCCCCGGCGGTCGTTTCAACGCCAAGCGTGGCCCGAATGGCGGCGCACCGCGTGGCCCGGGTGCAGGCGCCGGCCCGCGTCGCAACGGTGGCCCAGGTCAAGGTCAACGCCGTGGTCCCGCGCAGGGCCAGGGCCAGGGTCAAGGCCAGCGCCGCGGCCCCGGTCAGGAACAAGGTCCGTGGAATTCAGCGGGCGGCAACACCGCGAATCGCGGCCCGTCCGGCCCGCGCGGCAATGCCAATCCGAATGCGCGCGGCGGCCCACGTCGCGGCCCGGGCAATCCGCAGGATGCCGGCGGTTTTCAGCCACGAACATGGTTCCCGAGTCCGGAAAACGGCTTCACTCCGCCGACCGGCCCGCGTTCGGGCAAACCGACACGCCCGGGTCAAGGCCAGGGACAGCGTGAGAATGTTTACGGCGGTGCCAATAGCGATCGTCCGCGTCGTCCGCCACCGCGTGATCGCGCTGCACCGCACGGCAATGCGGCGCCTTATGGCAACTCGGCACCACGTGGTAATTCCGCACCGCGCGGCAACGCCGCACCGCGTGATTTCTCGGCACCGCGTGGCAATGCGACGCCAGGCGGACCGCGTGGCGAACGTCGTCCAGCGGGTCCGGGCGGTGCGGGACGTCCGCCCGAGCGCCGACATGGCAATGCCGCGCCGTCGGGCAATGGCAATACGCGTGGAGAATTCCGTGGCAACGCAGGCAATGGCCCACGCGGCAATGCGCGCGCGCCGGGCAGCAATGCCAATTATGCGGGCCGATCGGATCACCAGCGTGGTCCCCTCGACGACAACATCGGCAATCGAGCTACGCCAGACAATGCACCGTCGCAACGTCGCCGCGGACCGCCGCGTCGCCCGGGTTGATCCACCGGCTTGAATGAACCGGCCATGCCATAAAAAACGGCGGAAGAAACCTTCCGCCGTTTTATTTTGTCCGCGACAGAGCGTCGCCAAATTTCTGTTGTTACACTTTCCTAGTCGAGCTTGAGCGCTTTCTTGTCGCCCTGCCGACGCTTCTGTTCTTTCTGTTGATACTCGCCTTCGCAGCCATCGCGCTTGACCATCACGCATTCGAGGTACTCGCTGATCTCGACCAGAGCGGCACGAATGGCCTTGCCGGTTGGCGTGTTTTCTTCATGGCCGAGCGCGCCACCGAAACCGCCGCGATACACACCAACGCTCAAGCCGCCGCCACTGCTGCGACCTTCGATGGTGCGCGTGAAATCGATATCGCCGGTGGTTGCATTGACAACGCGTACATCGATCGCGACATAGGCTTCGCTCTTTTTACCGCCGAGCGAAATGCCCTTGAAACTCAACCCGCCGCCGGTGCTTGAGGTGTTTTCCTGATACGACGTGACCGTACCCATGATCAGATATTCGGCGCCAGTGAGCTTGCCGATCTTGGCGCCCTGACCCGGTGCCACACGACCGGACGCCGCCAGATTCTGTTCTTCGATCACGCTCTCGAGTTTTTTGCGTTCGACCACGCGAAAACTATTCGTCGATGCGAGCTCGTTGGACAGCATGCCGGACAATTCCGAACCTACCGTGGAAGTCCACCAGCCCGCGCTGGTCTCATTCTTGAATTCGACCACGCCGACACTAGGGCGCCCGCCGCCTGCTGCCAACGCGCCAGCCTGAAACGCCAGGCCCAGAAGCACTCCCACCAAAACCTTATACGACTTTTTCATTTCCCTTCTCCCAGTTGTCGCCAAAGGCGTGTATCTATCCACCAGCTACTTGTTTTTACATTCTAGACTGTCGGCGATTATCCCCGCCAGCATTGTCTGCAGGACGCGTCACCCAATATTGTCTGAGTATCACAACGCCAAACAGTGGGCAATGGTGACATTTTTCCTGCATGGCCGATCAAGTTCGCATGCGCATCGGCGCGACTGAAGCGCTGCCCGCCGACGCTGCTTAACACCAAAGCAACCTCGCCTTTACCGCGACCACACTTGATATCGGTAAGCTGCGCCACGGTTGATTCAACCCACCACGAGGCGACAGATGCGTAGCTTGCGAACCCTGGAAATGACCGTGCTCGGTTATCCTGTCGAACGCATCGAAGAACACGATCAACTCGGCATCGTCGGCGCCGCGCGCTTTGAAGTGATGTGCCCTTGGAGTGGCGCCGTATTGCGTAATTTTGCACGCGTGCGCCAGGCCAAGCGTTATGTGCTCGCGTGTGAACTTGCCGGCCGGCATCGCCAGCCGTCACTGCGCATCAATCACGCTGGTTGATCGAACCTTGTGCGCTTGCAGTCCGGCGCATCGCGGTTCAAAGTGATGTCGGTCAAACTCCTGCGCGGCATTTCGATTGGACAAATTCAGCGCAATCCAGATTTTTGTGCGAGTAGTCGATAACGGCAGCTTTACCGCCGCCGCCGAGCAGCTTGGCATCTCGCGTGCAATGGCCAGCAAACTGGTGCAGGGCCTCGAAGACAGCCTCGGCATCCGCCTGCTCAATCGCACCACGCGGCGCCTCAGCCTGACCGGTCCGGGCCAATCGTATTATCAGCGCACCAGTGAAATTCTGGCGCAGCTCGCCGAAGCGGAATCCGAAGCAGCGCAAGCGCAGAACGAGCCGCGTGGCAGACTGCGAATTTCCGCACCCACCAGCTTTGGCATACGCCATCTGGCGCCGACCTTGGGCGAATATCAGC
>JAYVTP010000076.1:0-3056 GCA_043788685.1 Pseudolysobacter sp.
AACGCGAGAGCCAGGCGCAAGATTTCACGACGCTGCATGGTGTACTTCCTTCTGAGTCTGTCTTCGTGCCGCAGCGCGCATCGTCTTTATGGTGCGGTCCGTTGAATCGGCGAAAAAAAGGTGTCGAGCCCACGCGGGAGCGCAGTCCGGGCTCGACACCAAAGTCGCTGGAGCTTTTTCGCAATATTAGAAACTGACGCCGAAATTGATGCCGAAGGTGCGCGGCGCCAGATATTGCGAGGTGTAGATGAACTGGTTGTTGCCCAGCGCAGTGCGACCAGCGTTGGTGCGCACCTTCACGTCGGTGAAATTGTTGACGTAAACACCTGCCCACCATTTTTCATCAGCCGGCGTGTATCGCATCATCAGGTCGCCGCGGAAATAAGATCCCTGCTGATCGCCACTACCAAGGTTGAACGGACTCAACCAGCTCGCCGTTTCGTAGTGACCGCTGAAGCGTGGCGTGAGCGCGGCACCGTTGCTCAGGCTGAACTTGTGCTCGTAGATCACGCTGAACGACGTATCCGGCGCATGCGCAAGATCGTTGCCGCTGATGTTCAGGCAACTACCGATACCGGAGGCTGGCGCGCAGGCCGGCAAACCGCCGTAATCATTGCTGCCGGCATAGATTAGCGTACCGAGTTTCTTCTGCGGAATCGCCGAAACCACGACGTTCAAACGATCCGCATCACTGAGCACCGCAGCCAGCTCGGATTCGATACCGGTGACCTTGGTGGTGCCTTCGACGTTCGAGAAACCGAGGCCGTGGCTGCCGTCGACAAACGTGATCGGCGCCGACAACTGGAAGTTCTTGAAATCCTCGTGATATACCGCCGTGTTCCAGGTCAGGTGATGATCGAGGAACGTGAGCTTGATGCCGGCTTCGTAGTTGAGAATCGACTCGCCTTTGTACGGCACGCCGCCATCCTGCAAGCCGCCGGATTTGTAGCCAGTCGAGACACTGCCGTACAGCAACGCATCGCTCGAAAGGTCCGCATCCGCGCGCAACAGCCAGGTAGGTTTGCTCGAGCTGTACTTGCCGTCGTTCTTCGCCGATAGCGCAAAACCGGAGCTCGGCCCGGGCTGGGTGCCGGTCGAAATTGGTATCTGCGGCACGGTCGCGTCGTAGGCCCAGCCGTAGTTGCGGCCACCGTCGTTTTCTTTCTCGTCATGCGTCCAGCGCGCACCGCCGGTCAAACGCAGGCTGTCACTGAGATGCCAAGTCATCTGGCCGAAACCGGCGTAGGAATCCACCGTTTCTTTCGGCTGGATGAACGACCCCTGCCAACCCACCGTGCCTTGTGACGTGCCGTTGAAAATCGGAATATCGAAGCGGATCGAATTGTCTTCCGAGGCGTAATACAGGCCGAGAATCCAGTCGATCACATTGTCACCGGTCGACTTCAGATCAAGCTCGTGACTGCTGCTCTTGTAGTGCGAATTATTGGTGCGATCATCCTGAAAGGTCGCACCACTGGCGAAGCTGGTCGGCACCTGCACGCCGCCATCCTGATCGTAATCGCTGGAGCCATTGAACTTGCTGAAACCGGCGATGTAACTCAGCGCCATGCCGTCGTTGATGGCGTAATCGACTCGGCTGCGCAACGCATACGAATTGCGATCGAGTTGCGGCGCGGTATCGATCAGCGCCGACCAGAAATCCTGACCCGCGCGTGGCTGCTGCATGAGGTTGGCATTCGGTGTGCCGCGATCGCGGAAATATTCGAACGACAGGTTCCAAGTCAGCTTGTCGCTCGGCGTCCACAACGTGCTTATGCGCGCGGCGGACTGATCCTGCGAATTGTATTTCTGACCTTTGGTGACATAGAGGTTCGGATCGATCGGCTTGAACGTGGCGAGCGTGCCACCCGAGGTGATGTATGCCGCCTGCTGGGCCGCGACCGATGGCAGTTGTCCGATCGGGTTCTGGAAATCGACGTAACCATCATGCTTTTCTTGCGCGATCGCGACACGGAACGCAAACGTGTCCGACACCGGCACGTTGACCGCCGCACGCATGCCGAGATGACTGTAGTCGCCCGCCTCGAACTGCGCATAACCGTAGAACGGACCGAGCTCCGGTTTGGCGGTCTGGAAATTGACCGCGCCGACGGTCGAATTGCGGCCCCACAATGTACCTTGCGGGCCACGCAGCACTTCCACCGATTCGAGATCGAGCAGCAAACCTGCCGCCGCTTCCGCACGCGGCGTATACACGCCATCGACGAACAGCGCGACTTCCGGATCGGCGTATTCGGTCTTGGCGCTGTCGTTGCCGATACCGCGCAAGGTCAGCGTGATTACACCGTGATCGCCCTCGGTGGTTGCGGTAAAACCCGGCACGAGTTTGGTGATATCGGCGACGTTATTGATGCGTTCCTTCTGCAGCAGATCAGCGCTCAGGGCGCTGACCGCCACCGGCGTTTTCTGCAGCGGCGTGGAACGCTTGGTCGCAGTGACCTGCACCGTATCTAGCGCTTGCGATTTCTGATCCTGCGATTTCTGTGAAGCCGCCGGCGCCGCATCGGCGGCAGTAGCCGGTGCGGTAGCTGGAGCGTCTTCGGCGTACGCGGCGCCGATGGCGAGCACGGCAATAATGGCGCTCGAAAGCGCGCGATAACGGGTATTCATGTCTCCCTCCTCCCTTGTGAATGGGCCTGACGCCAAGTTGCTTTGCCTTGGTCGTTTCGGTTTCGCGGCAAAGAAATACGGCAAATTGGCAGCGCTGTCAATTACAAAATGACAGCGCTGCCAATTTGGCTAATTTGCTGCTTTGCAATAAATTTTGCCCGTCGGATCAATTGTGCTACAAGTCGCCACGACAAAACCTTTCGAGGACGTTTTGCATGACTGCCCTGCGCAAAATTCTCATCGTCGGTGGTGGCACCGCCGGCTGGCTGACGGCGAATTATCTCGCACGCACGCTGAATATAGCCGTGCAACAAAGTGCGCAAAATATACAAATGGATTCGATTCGGATCGAGCTCGTGGAGTCGGCCGATATCGGCATCATCGGCGTGGGCGAAGGCACCTTCCCGTCGATCCGCGGCACGCTC
>JAYVTP010000077.1:0-4170 GCA_043788685.1 Pseudolysobacter sp.
TGGCACAAGCCGCCGAGTACGTGTTCGCTGCCGAACGCCGCATCGAGCGCATCGAAATGTTGGAGTCCGTTGAGCAATGGCAGGATACGCGTTTGTGCGCCGACCGCCGGACGAATCGCGGCGATAGCCGAGTCGAGATCATAGGCCTTGCACGAAAGCACGATCAAATGGAATGGCGCGACACCGTCGAGCGCAGTCAGGACTTTTACCGGCGAACTGAAATCACCGCACGGGCTGACGACACGCAAGCCATCGGCGGCGAGTTGCTGCGCGCGTGCGGGCCGCGCCAGAAAGGTCACGTCGGCACCGGCTTCAAGCAGCCGTCCGCCGAAATAACCGCCGGTGCCGCCAGCGCCGAGCACAAGGATGCGCATTACATCGTGTGCGTCGGGCGTTCGGAGGAAACAATGCCGGCGAGGATGCTTTCGATCTTGGTGCGCGCGCTGTCGCCGTCGGCAGATTCGTTGAACTGCACACCAATGCCGGCGGTACGATTACCCTGTGCGCCGCTTGGCGTGATCCAGATCACCTTGCCGGCGATCGGCAATCGATCACGATCTTCCATCAGCGTGAGCAGGATGAAAACTTCATCGCCCAGTTCGTAGCGTTTTACCGTCGGCACGAACAGGCCACCGCCTTTGACGAACGACATGTAGGCGTTGTACAGCGCGCCTTTGTCCTTGATCGCGAGCGACAGAATGCCTTGTCGCGGTGCGGCAGCGCCCGAACCGGTGCCGCCAGTACCCGTATGACTTTGCATTACGCTTTCCTCCGCAACGAAACCAATCCACACCATGCCGATAATACTTCAAACAAGGTCAGTTCTGGTCGCACCGGACCACGCAACCAATCGCGTGCGCGATTGGCCTGATCGAACCAGGCCGGCAACCGGGCGAAATCTACCGCGGCGCTCAACGCCAGCGAACCGGTCTGCTGTGAAGCATGCGCACCGGCTTCTTCGCGCGCGAGCAGGGCCGCGAACCACAATCGCTGCGCCGGATCAGCCTTGCTCCAGCGATTCGCCACTTCCAGCGCGGTGCTGCGCCCGGCGATTAATCCACGCAAATCGCCAGCCACTTGCTCGCGCAATTCCAGCGTGCCGGCACGCAGCCATTCGAGCGCGAGGCCCGGATTATTGTCGCTGGTTTGCAACGCAAGTGATGCCTGTGCCGAGCTGATGCCCTGCTGCTCCAGCCACGCCTGCGCGACGGCTGCCGACGGCGCCCGGAAATCGATGCGCTGACAACGGCTGCGGATCGTCGCCGACAGTCGTGCAGACTGATGACTGACGAGAATGATGATGCTGTCGGCAGTCGGTTCCTCCAGCGTTTTCAACAAGGCATTCGAGGCACTTGCGTTCATGTCCTCGGCCGGCGCGACGATCGCAATCTGGTAGCCGCCGAATTGCGTCGATAACGCCAGACGCTCGCCGAGCGTACGGATTTGATCAACGCTGATCTGCGATTTTTCTTCTTCCACGCCGATGCGCAGAAAATCCGGATGCGATCCTGCCGCCATCAATCGACACGACTTGCATTCGCCGCACGCGCTGCCATCGGCATGTCGCGAACTGCACAATAACGATTGCGCGAAAGACGACGCAAACGCCTGCTTGCCGAGACTCGCTGGGCCTGACAACAGCAACGCATGCGCCAGCGCGCCGCGCGTCAAACGCTGCATGAGATTCTGCCAGGCATCGTGCTGCCACACTGGAAGAGTCATGACGATACCACTGCCTGCGACTGCAAAAATTGGGCGAGTGTCGCCCGTGTTGCCGCGAGAACTTGTTCCAGCGGCTGACTCGCGTCTATCACGCGAAAACGCTGCGGCTGAGCGGCCGCACGGGTGCGATACGCTGCGCGCACGCGCTCGAAAAACGTCACGGCTTCGAGTTCGATACGGTCCGCCGCAGCACGCTCACGCATACGCGCGAGGCCTTGCTCGACCGGCAAGTCGAGCAACAAGGTAAGGTCGGGTTGCAGACCATTCGCTGCCCAGTTTTCGAGCTCGGCGATGCGCTCCTGCGGCTGGCCGCGACCGCCGCCTTGATAAGCAAAACTCGCGTCGGTGAAACGATCCGACAGCACCCATTTTCCGGCAGCAAGCGCCGGCTCGATCACGCTGCGCACGAGCTCGGCGCGCGCCGCGAACATCAGCAGCAATTCGCTCTGCGCGCACATGCCGCGATACTGCGCATCCAGCACTACGGCACGCAGCGCTTCTCCGACCGGCGTGCCACCGGGTTCGCGGGTCTGCATGACATCGTGACCAGCGGCGATCGATTGTTCGCGTACGGCGGCAAGCACGGTGCTTTTACCGGCGCCCTCGCCGCCTTCGAGCGTGATCAATCGTCCTCTCATTGTTTCTTCCCGAGTTGAAACTTTCCGACCGCAGTATTGTGCGCCTCCAAGGTATCGGAAAACTGATGTGTGCCGTCGCCGCGCGCGACAAAATACAGCGCATTGCCAAGCGCCGGATGCATCACCGCGGCCAGTGCGGCCTTGCCCGGTAGCGCGATCGGCGTCGGCGGCAAACCGCTACGAGTGTAGGTGTTGTACGGTGTGTCGGTATCGAGATCGCGGCGATGAATATTGCCGTCGTAATTGTCGCCGAGTCCGTAGATCACGCTCGGATCGGTCTGCAGCCGCATGCCGATTTTCAGGCGACGCATGAACACGCCCGCAATCTGCGGTCGCTCCTCGGCTCGCCCGGTTTCCTTCTCGACGATCGAAGCCAGAATCAGCGCGTGATAAGCCGACTCGAGCGGCAAGCCGGAATCGTGCTGCGACCATAATCCATCGAGTTGCTGTTGCATCGCGGCGTGCGCGCGGCGCAGCACGTCAAGATCAGGCTGGCCTTTCAGGTACACATAGGTTTCGGGCAGAAAGCGACCTTCGGCAGCTTGATCGGCCATGCCGAGTTTTTTCATTATTTCGGCATCGCTCAAACCGGCCAGAGTCGGCTGCAGTTTTTCCTGTTGCGCGAGTGCGAGCCGCAATTGCTTGAAGTTCCAGCCTTCGACGATTGTGAACTTGTGCTGGATCACCTCGCCCGCCGCCATACGCTTGAGCAGGCTGCGCGGCGTGAGCTCCGCGCTTAACGCGTATTCACCGGCATGCAGCGAACTCGTCACATGCATCTGCCACGCCAGCGCGCGCCAGTACGGCCACGGCGCGCTGCTCGCAGTTTGTACCTTGAGCAAAGTCACGATGCCGGGTAAGGAGGTTCCAAGCGGCACATCGAGCGTCGTATCCGTGCCCTGCACTTGCAGCGGACTGTCGGCAAAATTCTCGAACTCGCGGTAGCACCATCCTGTCGCTATCGCGCCGAATACCAGCACGACGAGCAGCAGACGCAACAGCGCACCGCCGCGTTGTGTTGATACTTTTTTGCGAAACCAAACCCGCATCAGAACTGCCCTCCGTCTTGCGCCATCCATCCGTTTGATCGCCAATGTGTTTGCAGCTCGCATGTGAGTGGCCCGATCGCATACGATTTATCGGCCAGACGATTCACCGGCAGAATACCGCGCACGCTGTTGCAGAGAAAAATCTCGTTCGTTTGCATCAATTCCTCGGGCAACAGATCGCGTATTTCCACATCGTCGAAATGGTCCAACACCACCGCGCGCGCGACGCCGGCAATGCCACATCGCGACAGATCCGGAGTGATCAAACGTCCCTCGCGAACGCAAAAAATATTCGCCGCCGTCGCACAGATTACCCTGCCATTGGTATCGCATATCAGGCCTTCAAAAATTTCGGCCTCGTTCCATTCCGCACGTGCCAGAACCTGTTCGAGTCGATTCAGATGTTTGATGCCCGCAAGCAGTGGCTGCAATGCCAGACGCGTCGCGCACCAGCGTACGCGGATTCCATGCGTGTAACTATCGGTTGCCATCGGCACGAACGGGAACGCCGCGATCACGCGCGTCGGCATCGTCTGCAGCGGCAAAGCGTAACCACGTGTACCGAGACCGCGCGTGATAGTGATACGCACGACCGCGCATTCCAGATCGGCAGAAATTTTTTCCACTTCCTGCGCCAGTATATCGGCATCCGGCGGCGGCAGATGCAGGCGATTACAGCCTTCGGCAAGTCGCTGCATATGTCGCTGCCATAATGGTGCGCGACCGTGCACCACGCGCAAGGTTTCGAACAAGCCATCGCC
>JAYVTP010000078.1:0-1809 GCA_043788685.1 Pseudolysobacter sp.
TCGCCACGATCAGCGGCGTCGATACGCTCAGGCTCAAGCCGCGCGCCAGCGCACGCATGGTCGCGTTGCGTTGCGCATAACCTTCGAGCATGCGCCGCAATCGCTCAACCGGCGTGCCGGAATCGCGATGCGAACTGTCGTGCAACAGCTCAACCTGCGCGGTCTCACCCTTGTTCCAGGATTGCGCGAAATCCGACGGAATGCGCAGGATCACTTCTTCATCCTGGTCGTGGATTTTCTGCTCGGGATCATCGACCGCGGGTTTGATTTTCAGACCCTGCTGGCGCAGCGATTCGATCAGGTTCGGCGCGTATTGCGCACCGATCACCGAAACTTCCAGCGACGCTTCGGACTTTTGCACCTCGCGATCGGTCAGCGTGGAGATCAGCACGATGAACAGCAGCGGGCCGAGCAACGGGCCGATCAGCAGCGCGTTGATCATGGTGCGGCGGTCGCGAATGTTCTCCAGCACTTCCTTGAAAAACACCACGAGCATCGGCGATTTCATGTGGATGAATTTCATGCGTGCAGGCCTTCTTCCGAGCCGATGATCTTGACGAACGCATCTTCCAGATTGGGCTGGCCGGTGTTCGCGCGCAATTCATCGGGCGTGCCTTCGGCGACCACGCGGCCATGTGCGATCACGACGATGCGATCACACAATGCGGCTACCTCCTGCATGATGTGGCTCGAAAACAAAACGCAGCGGCCTTCGTCGCGCAACTGCTTGAGAAAACCCCGCATGGTGCGGGTCGCCATCACGTCGAGACCGTTGGTCGGTTCGTCGAGAATCACGTTGCGCGGATCGTGCACAAGCGCGCGCGCGATCGCGGTCTTGACGCGTTGCCCTTGCGAAAAACCTTCGGTGCGGCGCGTGGCGATATCCTGCATTTCGAGCGCGGCGATCAGCGTGTTACAGCGTGCTTGCGTGGTGGCCGCATCAAGGCCATGCAGGTGCGCGAAATATTCGATGTTCTCGCGTGCGGTGAGACGTTTGTACAAGCCGCGCGCATCGGGCAGTACGCCAAGTGCGCGACGCACGGTTTCCGCTTCGTCGGCGACATTGCGGCCATCGATCAACACGGCGCCGCGATCGGGTCGCATCAAGGTGTAGAGCATGCGCAACGTGGTGGTTTTGCCGGCACCGTTCGGCCCGAGCAGGCCGGTGATTTCGCCATCGCGCGCGATGAACGAAACACCTTCGGCGGCTTTCACCGTACCGAATGCCTTGTGCAGATCACGGGCTTCGATCATGGCGCGGCGCCGTTGAAATCCAGAAACGCCGGCACCGGCCCGAGCGTATCGACACACGCCGCATCGAGTTTTTTTGCATCCAGCGACTCGACGAACTTTGCCACGAGTCGCGGCAAGCAGCCGCGCACGAAGACGTTATGGCCCTGACCTTTGGCGATGAGATGACGTCCGTTTGGCAGATTTTTCAGCACCAGTTCGGCATTCGCCGGCGGCGTGACCGGATCGTTTTCGCCGGATAACAGCAGCACCGGCTTGTCGGATTTCAGCGGCGCATGGAAATCTGCCGGGCGAGTTCCGTGTGGCCAGATTTTGCACTCGGCCTGGATGCCTTCGAGCACCTTGTTGCCGAGTATCGACTCGGCATCTTCGGGCTGCGGTTTGAGCAGGTCGGCATCCTCGGCGCAGATCACGCTGAGTTCCATGCCGCCGGTGATGCTGGCATCGAGATCGCCGCTGATGAGCTTGCTCTGGCCGAGCAGCGGGGCGTAATTGCCGTGGATGGCCTGATCCAACGACAGCGGCAACAACGCTGCCGTTTCGCTGCTGTAGGCGAAC
>JAYVTP010000079.1:0-8709 GCA_043788685.1 Pseudolysobacter sp.
CGCCGCAAGCAGCGGGGTATTAAGTGCGCTATCAACCAACTGGCTTTCAGCCAGTTATCGCCGCAAGCGGCGGGGAATTGAACCCCGTGGAGCGATTAAGCAAACGACTCGGTATGCCGGGGCTTCCTTAATGAAACATCGGTCGTTTGACGGAGAAATTGTCACTTGCTTCACCCTTGCCCGGGAAATTCGACGCGCTGAATCGCCTCAGCAATTATCCGGCGTGCAACGTCGCGAACATCCCGATCGTGGCTGCCAGCATCACCACTGCGGTAGTCCAGCCAAGCAAGCGCAGGATGCGCGGAATGGTGAATTTCTTGCCCATGATCTTGGCATTGTTGGCCATCAACATCATCAGTACGAGCACCGGAACGGCAGTGACGCCATTGATCACCGCCGACCAGAACAATGCCTTGATCGGATCGATCGGCGTGAAATTGAGCGCCAGTCCGAGCAACATCGCGCCGGCAATCACTGCGTAAAAACCTTTCGCACGCAAGACCTTTTTGTCCAGCCCGATCGGCCAACCCATCGCCTCGCCCACCGCATACGCCGCCGAACCCGCCAGCACCGGCAACGCCAGCAAGCCGGTGCCGATGATGCCAGCAGCGAACAGCGCAAACGCAAATCGTCCTGCCACCGGACGCAATGCCTCGGCCGCTTCCGCAGCGGTATTGATCGAGGTGATGCCATGCGCGTGCAGGGTCACGGCGCAAGTGAGAATGATGAAAAACGCGACGATGTTGGAGAAAAACATGCCGACCACAGTATCGACGCGGATGCGCCAGAATTCCGCTAGCGCTTCTTTCGGCGTGCGCTTGAGCGCATGCGCGCCCTTGTGTGCGGTGATTTCTTCGACTTCCTGGGATGCCTGCCAGAAAAAGAGATACGGACTGATCGTGGTGCCGAACACCGCGATCAACGCGGTCAGATAATCCGCCGACAACGACACCTGCGGCCAGAACGTCTGCTTGAGCGTTTCGCCCCATGGAATGTGCACGACGAATGCGGTCGCGACGTACGCAAAAATCGTCAGCGTGAGCCATTTCAAGACATGCGCGTAACGGTCGTAGGAAATAAAAACTTCGAGCAGCACGGAAACTACCGTCAGCGCGATCGCGTACAGAATCGCCGGCCCGCCAAGCAGCAATTTTGCAGCCGCGCCCATCGCGGCGATATCCGCGCCTAGATTGATCACGTTGGCGACCAACAGCAGAAAGATGATCGAATACATCAACCAGCGCGGGTAAGCACGCAGGTTTCCGGAGATACCCTTGCCGCTGACGCGGCCGATCCGTGCACTGATTTCCTGCACTGCACACATCAGCGGATAAGTAAACGGAATCGTCCACAACAACCCCATGCCGAATTGCGCGCCAACCTGCGAATACGTACCGATGCCGCTCGGATCGTCATCCGAGGCGCCTGTCACCAGACCCGGCCCGAGCATTTGCAGAATGCTTTTGGTTTTTACTTCGGCGAGGATTTCCGTAGTCAACGCAGCCTCCTTGAAATGAAAATATGCGGGTGGTTCAGTAGCATTGCCCCGAAACGCGCCGCGGATAAACACATCAAGTGCAATCCACCATGGCGATGGCCGCGTCGATTATGCATGTTGTCGCTTGACAAAACTCTGCCACTGGCGATCAGCGCCAACACTGAGAAATCCTTCATCACGGCAATTCGAGCGGCGACGGCGGACGAAAATTTGTGCGCCATCCGCGGCGTTGCCATGCAGGCTTGCTATCCTTGGCAATCCCTTCTGCAACATGGCGACGTGTCATGCCCAAGTCCAGCCCCGCACTTCCAGTCTCCAGCGCATCGATCGCGTTCATCGGTGGCGGCAATATGGCGCGCAGCCTGATCGGTGGACTATTGCGCAACGGCTACGACGCGTCGCGCATTTCGGTCGCCGAACCAAACGCGGAACTCCGTCAGCGTCTCGCCACCGATTTCGGCGTGCGCCATGCCACTGCCAATGCCGAGGCCGCCGATGGTTGCGACGTCATCCTGCTCGCGGTCAAACCGCAGGTGATGAAAACCGTCTGCGCCGAGTTGCGCATGGTGGCGCAAGCGACCAAGCCGCTGTTGATTTCGATTGCAGCGGGCATTCGCAGCGACCAGATCGATAACTGGCTCGGTGGCCGCCTGCCGATCGTGCGCTGCATGCCGAACACGCCAGCGCTGATCGGCGCGGGTGCCAGCGCATTGTTCGCCAACGGACAAGTCACCGCGAAACAGAAACAACTCGCGGAAACCATGCTCGCAGCCGTCGGTACGACGGTGTGGATCGTGCGCGAAGCACTGATCGATACGGTGACCGCATTGTCCGGCTCCGGCCCGGCGTATTTTTTCCTGCTGGTCGAGCTGCTCGAAGACGCCGCGGTGACGCAGGGCCTGCCGCGCGATGTCGCGCGCGAACTCGCAACCCAGACCTGTCTCGGCGCGGGTCGCATGTTGCGTGAGGATGGCGAATCGCCGGCGCGATTGCGCGAACGCGTCACCTCACCGAACGGCACCACCGAGGCCGCGCTGCACCAGTTTGCCAATGACGGACTACGCGAAGTCGTGGCGCGCGCACTGACCGCGGCAACCGAACGCGGTCGCGCGATGTCTTCCGAATTCGGCAACTGAGCGGAGCACTGCATGAATTACCTCGCCAACGCCACGCAGATCCTCGTCCAGTTCTTTTTCGACTTGTTGATTGGTGTGGTCGTCGCTCGTGTCTTGCTGCAACTGGTGCGGGCGAATTTCTACAACCCTATTTGTCAATTTTTATACAAGTACACAAATCCGGTTTTGATGCCGCTGCGCCGGGTGATTCCGGGCTGGCGCAATCTGGATGTCGCCGGCGTATTGCTGGTCTATCTGCTTGAAGTGATCAAGGTAGTCGTGCTCAGCGCGCTGGCTGGCGCATCGTTGTCCTTGGCGGGCACGCTGGTCTG
Organism: Pseudolysobacter sp.; assembly: GCA_043788685.1. Classification (GTDB taxonomy): domain Bacteria; phylum Pseudomonadota; class Gammaproteobacteria; order Xanthomonadales; family Rhodanobacteraceae; genus Pseudolysobacter. Next base: position 2,946 of record JAYVTP010000079.1, read on the forward strand.
GGCGCTGGCCGAGCTGATCGAATATGTGCTGATGGCGTATTTTTGGCTGATTCTGATCCGCGCGCTGCTGAGTTTTATCGGCGCCGATACCCGCAGCCCGGTGATCCCGCTCATTTATCAGATTACCGAACCGGTGCTGAAACCGCTGCGCAATCGGCTGCCGCCACTCGGCGGTTTTGATTTCTCACCGCTGATCGCCACGCTCGCGATTTATCTCGCACGCGCCTTGATTGTGCAGCCGCTGTTCGATACCGCCGCGCGGCTGGTTTGAGTACCAACGATCAGATGATTCTCCATCGCCCATCGGAACTGTTGCCATGCATATCCTGCTGAAATTCGTCTTTTGCAGTGTCTTTGTTGTCGGGCTGTTTGCGCCCGCGCGCAGCGATGCCGAACAGTTGCAGGAGTTCGGCGACTACATCGTTTATTACAACGCGCTTAGCGCCGACATGCTGCCGGACAGCGTGGCGAAACAATACGGTTTTGTGCATTCCTCGCGCACCGGCCTACTGAATATCGCGGTGCAGAAAAAAAGCAGCACGCCTTTGCCGCAAGCAGTGTCGGCACAGATCACCGGCACCGCCACGCCGCTGCTTGGACAAGCGCTGCCGATTCGCTTTCGCGAAATCAAGGAAGACGACGGCACCGTCTATTATCTCGGCGAATTTCCCGTGGCGGCACGCGATACCTATCGCATGGTTTTGTCGATCACCCCGGCCGGCCGCGAGCAGCCATACGAGCTCAAGTTCAGCAAGGAATATGTGGGTGAATGAACCAGCCGAATTTGTCTTTCCATGCGCCGGCGAGCAGCACTGACATGTCGCGCATTTTGTTGATCCGCCACGCCCAGGCTTCCTATGGCGCCGAAGATTACGACCAGCTTTCGCCGCGCGGTCACGAGCAGGCAAAACAACTCGCCGCATGGCTCGTGCAGCACGAAGAAGCGCTGCATCTCGGCGCCGTGGTTTGCGGCGCGATGCGTCGGCATGCACAAACTTTGGCGATGATCGAAACCGCGTTTGCCGCCGCCGGTCGCGCCTTGCCGGCGACCGCGATCGATGCCGACTGGAACGAGTTCGATCACGACAGCGTGGTACGCGCCTATGCACAAACGTTTCCGCATAACCCGAAGATTGCCGCGGCGCGCGACAGCCATGCGCCGCGCGAAGTCAAAGCCTTGTTGATGGCAGCGTTGCAATCGTGGAGTCGCGCCGAACTCGACGATCGTGCAGCAGAAACCTGGTCAGCTTTCGGCAATCGGGTCGCGCGTGCGCGTGCGCAATTGCCCGCTCACGCCAGCAGCGGCGGCGGCACGACTTTGGTGATGAGTTCCGGCGGCGTGATCGCACGTTGCGCGCAGGCCGCGCTCGGCATTGATGACGTGCATACGGTCGACATGAATCTGAGTTTGCGCAATACCGGCATCAGCGAATTTCATTCCAGCGCACATGACTGGCATCTGCATACCTGGAACGGCCTGCCGCATTTTTCGGCGCCCGGTGCGCGCGAGTGGATGACCTATTATTGAGCATTGCGCTAGTGCATCGCGCCCACACCGATGAGAAACCGATGAGCGACAGCGATATCAATTTCCTGCCCGAGGCACCGCTCGCCGCTTACCTCGAAAAACACGTCGCAGGTTTTCGGGGCCCGCTCACGGCGAGCAAGTTCAAGGGTGGCCAGTCCAACCCTACTTATCGTATCGACGCTGCCTCCGGCGGTTATGTGTTGCGCCGCAAACCGTCCGGCAAATTGCTCGCTTCCGCACATGCGGTCGATCGGGAATTCCGCGTGCTCACGGCATTGCACGGCAGCAGCGTGCCGGTCGCACGGCCGCTGCACCTGTGCACGGATGATGCGGTCATCGGCAGCATGTTTTACCTCATGGAATTCGTGCCCGGGCGTGTGTTGTGGGATCCGGCCTTGCCGAAACTCGCGAGCGGCGAACGGCGCGCTTATTACGAAGCCATGATCGACATCCTGATTGCGCTTTCGCGTATTGATGTGGCGGCGGTCGGCTTGAGCGAATACGGCAAACCGGGCAATTTTTTTGCGCGCCAGATCGGGCGCTGGACCGAGCAATACCACGCCGCCGCGACCGGGCAGATCGTGGCGATAGATCATTTGATCGCGTGGCTGCCGGCAAATGCGCCGCCCGAGGACAATCGCGTCGCACTCGTGCACGGCGATTTCCGCATCGACAATCTGATGTGGCAGGCCGAGCAACCGCAACTTCTCGCCGTGGCCGACTGGGAGCTTTCCACGCTCGGCCATCCACTCGCCGATCTCGCGTATTTCTGCATGGCGTTGCGTCTGCCGCCGGGCGGCGCGGTACTAAGCGGCCTCGCGGGATTGGACCGCCGCGCGCTCGGCATTCCCGATGAAGCCGAGCTCATCGCGCGCTACAGCGCCGGCACGGGATTGTGTGTCGGTGAGCATTGGCCGTTTTACCTGGCCTTCAATTTTTTTCGTCTCGCCGCAATCGCGCAAGGCGTATACAAACGCGCGCAGCAAGGCAACGCATCCAGTGATCAGGCGTTGCAGGCCGGCGCGATGGCGCGCGCTATCGCCGAACTCGGCTGGCAGGCGGCGAACGCCGATAACGTATCCTGAACCTGAACTGCGCTACTTTTGTCCATCGACTTTCTGGAAATTCAATGCCCATGCCGCTTCGATCGATTTCCCTCGCGTTGTTGTCGACCTTCTGCGCGATGTTGCCGCTGACCACACACGCCGATGCATTGAAGTCGGTGCACTTGAGCGGCAACGCGACCACGCCGGTCGGCGAACGTCCGGCGCAGTTGTACCTGTATTGCCAGCCTGACAAGAACGGCACGCTCGGTCTGGAACTCACCCTGCGTGATGCCGATAGCATCAAGGGATTTGATTTCGCGCCGTTTGAAGGCCCGGACGCACCGGCGGCAGCCAAGGCGCTGAGTCACCTGCACGCTACCGGCGGCAGCGACGACATTGATGCGCAAATGGCTGCAAACGGCAGGTACAGCGCCGAGATCACCGGCGGTTTTGTGTTCGGCCTGAACCAGATCACCGGCAAGCCCGGCAAACTTGCCGACATCGTGCAGGTGCTCAGCAAACCGAATTCGCGATTGAGCTGGAAACAGCAAAGCTACGTCAAAACCGGTGTGCCGCTGGATGCCCGTTTCAACATCGCCGATGCCACCGCGCAACATATCCGCGAAACCGTGGCGGCGTGTTTGCCATCGCACTGAACTCGCGTGGCGGGTTTCTTCTCGCTCGATTGGCTAACCACAAATATCAAGGTGCGCAGACTCACTTGCAGCTCGATTATCGAGCACGCCACTGTCGGCACGCTTAAACCATCGCGATCACTTCGCGAGTGCCAGCGAGGCGCCAGCTAGCGCATGCCCACACGCATGATGATCTCGTGCAATGCATCCAGCCCGTCGAATAACGCGGCCGGACCCGGCTGCAGAATGATCGGTGATTTGATCTCGTACAGATCATCGTTGCGTACCGCCGGAATCACATCCCAACCCGCACGCGCGGCGACTTTATCGGGCCGGAATTTCTTGCCGCACCACGAGCCGATGATGATTTGCGGCGCGCGGCGGATCACCTCAATGGGATCGGCGATGATGCGCGCGCGGCCGAGCGATTCGGCGGCAAGCTCGGGGAAAATATCGTCGCCGCCGGCAATGCGCACGAGTTCGGCAACCCAGCGGATCGCACTGATCTGCGGCTCGTCCCACTCCTCGAAATACACGCTTGGGCGCTGCGGCAAACATGCAGCGGCGATTTGAATATCAGCGATGTGCTGTTCGGCTTTGCACGCCAACTCATCGGCCCGCGCATATGCACCGACCATCGCGCCGAGGCGGCGGATCAAGGCGATGATCTCGTCGACCGATCGATGATTGGTCACCCAGACTTCGATGCCGCATTTGATCAACGCCGAGGCAATGTCGGCCTGCATGTCGGAAAATCCGATCACAAGATCCGGCTGCAATTTCACGATCTCGCCGATCTTCGCGCTGATGAAAGCCGAAACTTTCGGTTTCTCGCGGCGCGCGCGCGACGGGCGCACGGTGAAACCCGAAATGCCGACGATACGATCCTGCTCGCCGATGCTGTAGAGGATCTCGGTCGTTTCCTCGGTCAGGCAAACGATGCGTTTCGGAAACGGGTCGGCCTTGCTCACGGGTACAACAAACGCTGGCTCCAACGGTTGTCGGAATATTCATGTCGCACGCGTTCGTGCAGGCGGAATTTCGCGCCGTACCAGAACTCGACCATGTCCGGCACGAGTCGGTAACCGCCCCAATTCGGCGGGCGCGGCACGTCTTGTCCGTCATAGCGTTTTTCGACCTCAATAATGCGTGTTTCGAGATCGCCGCGCGAACCGAGCGTCTGTGATTGCAGCGATGCCCACGCGCCGAGCTGGCTGCCGCGCGGACGATACGCAAAATACGCATCGGATTCGGCATCACTGGCTTTTTCGACAACACCTTCGATGCGCACCTGCACCTGATCGCGCAGTGTTTTCCAGAGCAGACACAAGGCCGCGCTGTCATGCGCTGCGAGCTGCGCACCCTTGATGCTGTCGTAATTGCTATGAAATACAAAACCGCGTTCGTCGAAACTTTTCAGCAACACGATGCGTGCCGAAATGCGTCCGGCCGGATCGGCGGTCGCGAGCGTCATCGCGGTCGACTCGGGTTCACCGACAGTCTTGGCTTCGTCGAGCAGATTGCGAAAGGTGACGAGAATTTCCGGCGTCAGCGCCATGTGTATTCCTGATGGAAAAGAAATGCATTGTGCGACAAATCACGCGCGCTATCCAACCGGTGGAGCAGTTGCTACGACACGTTCAATGGTTCGCGAGAATTGTTCGACATTGAGCGGCTTGGTCAGAAAATCATCGCTGCCGGCAGCTATCGCCACCTGGCGTGCGCGCTGCGTGGCGTTGGCCGAAAGCGTCACGATGCGTCCGGCATAACCCTGAGTGCGCAGGCGTTGCACCGCATCGTTGCCGGAGATGCCGGGCAGCTCGATATCCATCAGCAACAGATCCGGCGCCTCGCGAAAAATCTGCGCAAGATCCGGCTCAAGCTGATTCGCCACCGTCACGACAAATCCGAAATCCTCAAGCAGGGCTGCGAGCAACTCGGCGACGTCCGGATCGTCGTCGACGATCAATGCACGCAAACCGCGCTGACGATGCTGCGTACTCGTATCGGCATGCAACATGGCCGGCGGCACGGTCGTCAAGCTCGGCAATGAAACATGAAAATGTGTGCCACGACCGACTTCGGAGTCCAGGTGCAGCTCGCCGTGCATCTGCTGCACCAGCCTTTTGACGATCGACAGGCCGAGTCCCGCGCCTTTGCTGCCGTAGTACGCGTCGTGATTGAACGGCTGGAAAATACGCTCGTGGAATTTCGCCGGAATGCCGATACCGCTATCCACAATCTCGATCAGCAGGCGATCATCACGTCAGTCGATGCGCGCACTGATTTCACCTTGTTCGGTGTGGCCCAGGGCATTCGACAACAGGTTGATGAGGATCTGTTTGAGCTTCGTTTCGTCGAGATATGGGATCTGCGTCGTATTGTTTTCCCGCACCAAATCGAAACGCAGTGATTTTGCTTCGGCCAGCGGAGCGAACATGCCGCGCAAGTCACTTATTCCATTTCCACTTCATAGGGTAATAATACGCGTATTCCAACGACTCCAAGGAGACGCTCATGGCTCGTCCATTCAAAGGGGAAGAATCGGTAGCATC
>JAYVTP010000080.1:0-6700 GCA_043788685.1 Pseudolysobacter sp.
GTCTGCATGCTGCCTTCGCTGCGCCGAGCAGAGTATTCTCGCGGCATGAGTGACATCCCCGCCAGCGACGACGATTTACCCGCCGAGGATCTGCTCGAATTGCTCGATGCGATCGAGCCGCATGACGATGCCGCGCGCAGCTCGACCAGTCTTTATCTCAACGAAATCGGCCTGATTCCGCTGCTCGATGGCGCGCAGGAAATCGCGCTCGGCGAACGTGTTCGTGCCGGCGACATGGATGCGCGGCGATTGATGATCGAGGCTAATCTGCGCCTGGTCGTAAGTGTGGCGCGCAGTTACGTCGGGCGCGGCGTGCCACTGCTGGATTTGATCGAGGAGGGCAATATCGGTTTGATCCGCGCCGTTGAAAAATTCGATCCGGATCGGCGGCTGCGGTTTTCCACCTATGCGATGTGGTGGGTGCGCGAATCGGTGCAGCGCGCGTTGATGCATCAAGGCCGCACCGTGCGTGTGCCGGTGCATGTGCTGCGCGAACTCGCCTCGGTGTTGCGTGCCAGTCGCGAACTCAATCAACGGCTCGGGCGCATGCCGAGCACCGAAGAACTCGCGCGCGCCGTCGGCAAGACCAATGCCGAAGTGTCCGAGCTTTTCAGTTTCAACGAACGCATCAGTTCGCTCGATGCGCCGCGATCCGAAGAAGACGAGCGCGCATTGATCGATCAGATGGTGGTGCACAGCACACCGGCGAACGCGCTGGACGATCATGCGGGCGTCGACGACGTTGCGGGTGGCCCGCTCGGCGATCTGTTGCAGCACTTGCCGGAGCGTCAGCGTGTGGTCGTGGAGCGGCGTTACGGATTGAACGGTCAGCACATCCAGACGCTCGCGGAAATCGCGCTGGATTTTGGCCTCACGCGCGAACGCGTGCGGCAGATTCAAGGCGCAGCGCTGAAACGCTTGCGGGTGATGGTCGAAGCGAACGAGCAGTCGGAGCTCTGACCGTGATCTTGCGTCGATCTACAGCAAAAACGCTGCAACCGCGCGTCGTCCTTCGCTGACCAGTACGTTGAATGTGCGGCTGGCCGCGGCGTTGTCCATTACCTCGATGCCGATCCCGCGCTGCAGAAACTGCGCGAGGATCGCCTGGCTCGGAAACACGATACGCGCACCGGTGCCGAGCAACACGACCTCGGGCTTGAGTTGAAGAATCGCGGCGATATTTGTTTCATCGAGTTCGCCGACCGTACGCACCGGCCAATCCTCGATCGCGCGTTCCGCGCTCAGGATAAAACTCGCGCGTAGTTCACGATCGACCACGGTAATCACATCCGCACGACAATTGCGGATGAACAAATATTCTTCGGGACGATTCAGCGAAAGTTGCATGAACGTTGACGTCAATCAGCTCGGCAAGGCGAGCACGGGTTCTTCGTTGTTGCGACGGAAATACAAGGCAACACGACCCACGCTTTGCACAACTTCGGCCTGGCCCGAATCGGCCATCGCCGCGATCTGGCTTTTGCGTTCGTCGCGATCTTCGCTCGACAGTTTTACCTTGACCAGTTCATGGCGCGCGAGCGCGCTGTCGAACTCCTTGAGCAGCGATTCGGTAATGCCTTTGTTGCCGACCATGATGACCGGCTTGAGCTGGTGGGCGAGGCCGCGCAAGTAGCGGCGTTGGGTGTTGCTGATTCCCTTGCGGGCAGATTGGATGACGCTCATTTCCGAATTCCTGTTATTGCTTGCATGCTTGTTCAAGCCCGACGAACCATGTTTTGGCGGGAGTGCGTGGCACGGAATTTTCGCGCGGCGACGCGGACAGATGCGTGTCGTTAGACCGATTCAACCAGCAACCTGAACCAGCCGCTGAACTAAAAATCGGCTACGCCAAGTGTGAAAGGGTATCATGTCGCATAGCAGCAACCCATGCCCGAAGATCGCTGGACGCTCACTGTGCCCTGATTGCCGCTGCGAGATTCGGTGCAACTCCGGTCGGAACAGCTCCGAGCCACTGCTCTTGCGCGCGTCGTCACGCTTCCCTTGAATCACCGATCGAGTTCGTAAACATGCAACGCAGCAAGAGCAGCCAGCGCTGGCTCAAGGAACATTTCGACGATCCCTACGTCAAACGCGCGCAGGCCGAAGGTTGGCGTTCGCGAGCGGTATTCAAACTGCAGGAATTGCTTGAGCGCGATCGCCTGCTGCGGCCCGGCATGGTCGTGGTCGATCTTGGTGCGGCGCCGGGCGGATGGTCGCAAATGGTGCGTGAACAGCTCAAGGATGCCGGGCGCATCATCGCGTTGGACATCCTGCCAATGCAGGGCATTGCCGGGGTCGAGTTCATCGAGGGCGATTTTCGCGAAGACGCGGTTTTGCACGCGCTCGAGGCCAGCCTGCACGGCGAAAAGGTCGATCTTGTGCTATCCGATATGGCCCCCAATATGAGTGGTGTGGAGATGACGGATCAGGCACGCTCCATGCATCTGGCTGAGTTGGCGCAGGAATTCGCAGGGTTAAACCTCAAGTCCGGCGGCACGTTTCTGATCAAGCTGTTTCAAGGGCGTGGTTTTGACGAATTCTTGCGAAACTTGCGTACCGGCTATGAGCGCGTCAGCATCCGCAAACCAAAAGCGTCGCGCATGCGCTCCAACGAGGTGTATGCGCTCGGCACTGGCAAGCGTGCATAAAGAGTTTTTGCAAAAACGAGTCGGGCGAATTGCAACAGAATTACAGTCGAACTTCTTCAAGATCTTTTGAGCGAGCGTAAGCACATGAACGATATGGTCAAGAATTTGTTGCTCTGGGGCGTGATCGCCCTTGTGCTGCTCACGGTGTTCCAGAGTTTCAATCCGCGTGGCAATGGTGCGCAGGACATGTCCTACTCCGACTTTCTCGGGCAGGTCGACAACAACAACGTCGCCAAGGTGATGATCCATAACGATCACTCCACGATCGAGGGCACGCTGCGCAGCGGCACGCCGCTCAAGGTCAACGCGCCGTTCGACGAAAAACTGGTCGATCGCTTGTTGCAGCATAAAGTCGAAATCAAGCAGGAAGCCTCGGATAGCGGTTTCTCGCTGTGGCGCGAGTTGCTGAGCTGGGTGCCGTTCATCGTGATCTTCGGCGCGCTGTTTTACTTCATGCGCCAGATGCAATCCGGTGGCGGTGGCCGTGGCGCGATGTCGTTCGGTCGTTCGCGTGCACGCCTGCAGGGCGAGGATCAAGTCAAGATCACGTTTGCGGATGTCGCTGGCGTGGACGAAGCCAAGGAAGAGGTGAAGGAACTGGTCGAGTTCCTGCGCGATCCGGGTAAATTCCAGAAACTCGGCGGGCGCATTCCACGCGGTGTGCTGATGGTTGGTTCGCCCGGTACCGGTAAAACCCTGCTCGCCAAGGCGATTGCCGGCGAAGCGAAGGTGCCGTTCTTTATCATTTCCGGCTCGGATTTTGTCGAGATGTTCGTCGGTGTCGGCGCGAGCCGCGTGCGCGACATGTTCGAGCAGGCCAAGAAACAGGCGCCGTGCATTATCTTCATCGACGAAATCGATGCCGTGGGGCGTCATCGCGGCGCCGGTCTCGGCGGCGGACATGACGAGCGCGAGCAGACTTTGAACCAGTTGCTGGTCGAGATGGATGGCTTTGAAGGCAACGAAGGCGTGATCGTGATCGCCGCCACCAATCGCCCGGACGTGCTCGATCCGGCGCTGTTACGTCCGGGCCGTTTTGATCGCCAGGTGACCGTGCCGTTGCCCGACGTGCGCGGCCGCGAACAGATTCTCAAAGTGCACATGCGCAAGGTGCCGATGTCGACCAATGTCGAGCCGGCCGTGATCGCGCGTGGTACGCCGGGATTTTCCGGTGCCGATCTGGCCAATCTGGTCAACGAAGCGGCGCTGTTCGCCGCGCGCGAGAATGCGCGTGAAGTCAACCAAGGCCATTTCGACCGCGCCAAAGACAAGATCATGATGGGCACGGAACGCCGCTCGATGCTGATGAGCGACGACGAGAAAAAGCTCACCGCTTATCACGAGGCGGGCCACGCCATCGTCGGGCGCATCGTGCCGGATCACGATCCGGTCTACAAAGTCACGATCATTCCACGCGGTCGTGCGCTCGGCGTGACCATGTATTTGCCGGAAGGTGATCGTTACAGTCATAGCAAGCAATTTCTCGAAAGCCGCCTCGCCAGTCTGTATGGCGGTCGTGTTGCCGAGGAGCTGATTTTCGGCCACGACAAAGTCACCACCGGCGCCTCGAACGACATTCAGCGGGCGACCGCGCTGGCCCGCGACATGGTCACCAAATACGGCTTATCGGAAGAGCTTGGACCGATGACTTACAGCGACGAAGACGAAGAAGTTTTCCTCGGTCGTTCAGTCACGCAACACAAACACGTGTCCGAAGAAACCGCGCGCAAGATCGACGTTGTCGTGCGCAAAGTAATCGATAGTGCCTACCACCGCGCGCGCGATATTCTGACCACGCACACAGAACAATTGCACATGATGGCCGATGCCTTGTTGTTGTATGAAACCATTGATGCGCTGCAGATCGACAGCATCATGCAGGGCAAGAAACCCGGTCCGCCACGCGACTGGAACGACAATTCGCCGGGCCCCGGTCCGGGCGCGCCGGTATCGGACTTCGGCAAGAATGCCGGACCGATCGGCGGACCCGCTGCGCAAACCTGAGCTGCGAATCAGCGCGAGGAATCCATCCTCGCGCTGATTTTTTCGAGCTGACTCGGTCTTGCGATGCCGATATTCGTTCCCACCCTCGATTGCCGCGGTCGCCGCCTCGCGCTGGATCGCACGCGTATCTGCGGCATTCTCAATATCACGCCGGATTCGTTCTCCGACGGTGGCGTCTTTGCGGATACGGCGAGCGCGATTGCGTACGGCTTGGCGCTGATCGAGCAAGGCGCGGATTTGCTCGACATCGGCGGTGAATCGACGCGGCCGGGCGCAGTGGCAATCAGTGCTGAAGAAGAAATCGCGCGGGTCGTGCCGGTGATCGAAGCGCTCGCCGCGCAGACTCACGTGCCGATTTCGATCGACACCAGCAAACCCGAAGTGATGCGCGCCGCGGTCGCGGCGGGCGCGGGTTTGATCAATGATGTGTATGCCTTGCGTCGCCCCGGCGCGCTCGATGCCGCCGCCGAACTCGGAGCCGCAATTTGCCTCATGCATATGCAGGGCGAACCGCAGACGATGCAGGAAAATCCGCAATACGACGATGTGGTCGGCGAAGTGCATCGATTTCTCGCCGAACGTTTGTTCGCGTGCCAACTCGCCGGCATCGACAAGAAAAAACTGCTGGTCGATGTCGGGTTCGGTTTTGGCAAAACGCTCGAACACAATCTCGCCTTGCTGCGCCAACTCGAAAAATTCAAGACACTCGAAGTGCCGTTATTGGTCGGGCTTTCGCGCAAATCGATAATCACGACCTTGACTGGTAGTTCGCCCACTGAACGTGTATTCGGCTCGGTCGCTGCAGCCTTGATCGCAGCGCAGCGCGGCGCTGCGATTGTGCGCGTGCACGATGTCGCCGCCACCCGTGATGCGCTGGCGATCTGGCAGGCGGTCGATTCCGGCATCTCTGCTGCCGCGAAGCCAAAACCCGCGGCCACATCGCGGCTGTGGGATGACGATTAGCATCGCGCGCCGGAAGCACTACACTAGGCGACCCAGCATCCAACAACAGCGATGACTCAGAAAAAATATTTCGGTACCGACGGTATTCGCGGACGAGTCGGTCAGTGGCCGATCACCGCAGAGTTCATGCTCAAGCTCGGCCGCGCGATCGGCGTGGTGCTGGCGGAAAAAGATACCCACGCCACCGTGTTGATCGGCAAGGACACGCGCATTTCCGGCTACATGTTCGAGTCCGCGCTCGAAGCCGGGCTGGTGGCGGCGGGCGCCGACGTGCAGTTGCTAGGCCCGATGCCGACGCCTGCGGTGGCGTATCTCACGCAAAGCCTGCGCGCCAGCGCCGGCATCGTCATCAGCGCATCGCACAATCCGCATTACGACAATGGCGTGAAGTTTTTTTCGGCGAAAGGCGAAAAACTTTCCGATGAAATCGAGCTTGCGATCGAACGCGAACTCGATGCGCCGTTTGCCACGGTCGAGTCCGAGCATATCGGCAAGGCCGTGCGCATCAACGATGCCGCGGCGCGTTATGCGGAGTTCTGCAAGACCACGGTGAGCACGGAATTGTCCTTGCGCGGCCTGCGTATCGTGCTTGACTGCGCGCACGGCGCAACGTATCAGATCGCCCCGAAATTGCTCAGCGAACTTGGTGCCGAAATCATTCCACTCGGCATCCAGCCGGACGGTTTCAACATCAATCGCGATAGTGGCTCGACCCACCTGGAGCCGCTACGAAATGCCGTGCGCGAATATCGTGCCGACCTCGGTATCGCGTTCGATGGCGACGGCGATCGCGTGCTCATGATCGATGCCGACGGACAAAAAGTCGACGGCGATGCTCTGGTTTATATTCTTGCCTGTGACTGGCATGCGCGCGGTGAATTGCGCGGCCCGGTGGTCGGCACAGCGATGAGCAATTACGGCTTGGAGCAGGCGATCACGGCGCTCGGTGTGCCGTTTCTGCGTACTCATGTCGGTGATCGCCACGTCATGCAGCAATTGCGTGAACACAATGGCATCCTCGGCGGCGAAGCCTCGGGACATATTTTGTGTCTGACCAAATCCAGCACCGGCGATGGCTTGGTCAG